>JBJXHA010000041.1:0-2965 GCA_046160275.1 Bacteroidia bacterium
ATAAAACGTTTTTTTGTCAAATTTCATAATGAATTGCTTTTAAATGATGTATTATCTTTAAATATTTCTGACAGCAAAGGTAGGATAGGTGTAAATTGAAAGCACTCAACAAATGTTGAGAAATGAACCGAATCTTATTTTTTATTTCGGATTCTGCTCAATTGTGTTGGCGTAACCCCAATCATAGAGGCTATGAATCGAAGTGGAAATTTTTTAAATAAGGAAGGGTTGGTGGCTACCAAATATTCATACCGCTGTGTAGCCGTACCATTTAAGAATAGAAGGTGATGTTTGACCAATTGCATAGCTCGGTCGCCCATGTATTCACGAATAAGGATATTGAAGGTTACATTATGATTGAGCAATTCCCGTACATTGTCCATGTGGGCAACAAGAAGAGTGGATTTTTCTAAAATTTCTATGATAATTGGAGACTTTTCATTCGTCCTGATGCTGATAATGTCTGATAAAAAATTCTTAGACTGGAGCACTTCATCGGTTATTTCATCGCCCTTTTCATTGATGAAATAAGACCTTGCGCTACCGTTTGCCAGAAAGCCTAAATTTTGGATAACAGTATCTTCCTTTTTGAAAAGAGTGCCTTTTTTGTAAACTTCCTCATTGAAGATGGATAAAATCTCCTTTACTTCATCTTCTTTCGCAGTTTTTAATCTTTGATAAATAAATTCTTTGAATTGTTCTTTCATAAGAAGTAGGAATTTTTGTTAACGGCATAAAACGAGACATAACTTCATCAATCATACGTTTCGCTTGTATGTACCATTTTATTATTTTCGAACTCCCTGAGTTCGTCTCCAAAATCTCCATCCAATCACAAGTAGGATTAATCCTATTAGCCAAGGCAGCATAGCATAAATCATCTTTTTTTTGACTTTTCCTAATACAACTTTGTGTGCTTCATAATCGTCTCCTAAGTCTATTACACCCGATTTTTGGGCGTAAGCGGCGTAGTCCTTCAACATTTCTGCGAACAATTGAGGATTTTCTTTGGACAAGTCTTTGGTTTCTCCCGGGTCGGCTACTATGTTGTACAAACGCCAGATTAAATCGCCATGTGGTTTGGAATTTTTAACGATTTTCCAATCGCTTTTGAATAGGGCAGCACTGCCTGCGGATTCTATACCAATAGGTTCAACAGGTGTATAAATGCGTTGAGCTTCGCCACGGAGTAAGGGATTGAGGCTTTTTCCTGTAAAAGGAACGGTGGATTGAAGGGTAGTCAAGTCAACACCTGCCATTTCCAAAAGCGTAGGCGTTACATCTGTCACCATAGTGAAAGCAACATTTTGACCTTTGGGAATATTTTTACCCGACATTATCAAAGGCACGCGCAGACCACCTTCGCCTGTATAAGTTTTAAAAAATGCAAACGGTGAAGCCGTAGCGCTGGCAAATTCCGTTCCTATCACGCCATAATAGTTTTCCTCCCCTAATCGGTTTTGGTCTCTATGATAACCTTGCCATTTCATCCAAGGATTCATGATAGCTACTCCTTGAGGATAGCCTCCCTCGGGTCCATTATCCGAAGTGATAACAAATACTGTATTGTCATATAGTCCTTTCTCTTTTAAATAGGCAATGTATCGTCCAATATGGAAATCCATCGCTTCTAACATCGCTGCATGAACTGCCATATCGTTTGCGGCTTCTTGCTTCTCTGCTTCGGTTAGGCTTTCCCATTTTCTTAAAACAGGTAGCATATCGCCCAAAGTCATATTTTGGGGTATGATACCGAGTTGTTTTGCTTTTTCAAAACGTTTTTTACGCAAGGCTAACCAACCCTCTTGATAGGTTTTTTTGTATTTTTCAACAAATTCTTTGGGTGCTTGAACAGGAATATGAACGGCTTGAAAAGAAAGGAAAGCAAAGAACGGTTGGGTATTATCCTTTTCTTCGTTCATAAATTCCATCATTTTATCCACATAATTTTTTGATGAATAAAAGTCTTTGGGCAATGAAACAATTTTTCCATCTTGATGCCATTCAGCCGTTGATTTAATGGGCAAATAGCCTTTGGCTACATAATTATCTGCGCCCGAAGCATCTAAAATAAAGGTTCTATCAAATCCTCTTTTGTTTGGCAAAGTGGTTTCAGTATGTCCTAAATGCCACTTGCCTGTCATGTAAGTATTGTAGCCAACCGCTTTTAGGCGAGTAGCCACCGTTTCTACTTTATTGTTCAAAATGCCTTGATAACCTGGGAGTTGCTGTTGTTCTTCTGTCAAAAATTCGGGGATATTCGGCACACCCGTTAAATGACTATCCGAACCCGTCAGTAGCATCGCACGAGAAGGCGCACAAACGGGCGAACTGTGATAATTTGTAAACTTCATACCACGTTGTGCCAAAGCATCAATATTTGGGGTAGCAGCCTCACCACCGTACGCACCTAAATCCATTATACCCGCATCGTCTATCAATATGAGGACAATATTGGGCTGCTGTGCAATAAGACCATTTTGAGCCAATACGGTTGTTACACAAAGGCTGAATAGTATAGGTATCGTTATATTTTTCATTCAAAAGTTATGGTCTATCCTTAATAATTTCCATCATTTTTTGAGATGTTTCATGTCCAGAATTTTGGTTTTGACCCGTGACAAATCGCTTTTCTTGGTCAATTACTGTAATAGTAGCAAATGCGTCTAATGCTTTGGTATTGGCTTTGAAATTCGCACCTGCTTTTTTCAATTCCGTTTCAGGGTGTAAGGGGGTATGCGTTATGAAAAACTGTTCCAATTGTTTATTGGTAACAGCTGCCATATCTCTACCTTTAATCAAAAGATTACCTAATGTATCCTTTGCTTGGATTAAACCCAATGCACCATGACAAACACTGCCGATAAGCGGTGTTTCAGCATAGTAAGCCTCGCTGATTTTTTTAGCCAACACTTCTGATTGTCCTAAATCATAAGCGGCACCCCAGCCACCTGCCAGCATGATC
>JBJXHA010000042.1:0-15772 GCA_046160275.1 Bacteroidia bacterium
TCTTTTGCCATCATAGGCACATCTGCGAATAAAAATGACTCTCCCCAATCTCTAGGCATTTCACTTACTAAATAATAGGCATCAAATTCACCTTTAACTATGTCCGCTACGTTACTCATGGTATTTACAAGATAATAAAAAGTATTTTGTGTATGATAAAATTATAAGAATCAAAGAATTATCTCCACATTAATTAAAAATAAGAAATTTTTTGTGTAAAAAACATACATTTCCATATTTTTTAAAAATACGGAAACGCTAATTTTTTTAGTAAAACAAAATGGCTGGAGGATATTTTGTTTGGGTTTGTCCCTTAAAACATCGCACAATTCCAAGGTATTATACGTTTTTTAGTAGAAATTGTTGGCTTTTGTTCAGAAAATAAAAAATATTCATGCTATTTTTCGTTTACAAAATTGTAAATCTTTTGATGAAATTGCAAATAAAATTCACAGATTTTGTAAAAAAATGAGGCGCGAAGGCTAAATTTCATTTTTCTGAAGAATTTGATGAAAATAATTCATAAAAATTGAGGTAATTTGTGCTGTATTTATTCAATTATTATTTACCGTTATTTCATGGAACAAGTAAAACAATATGTAACACAACACGCTGAGCGTTTTTTGGCGGAATTAATGGAACTGTTACGCATTCCAAGTATCAGCGCAGATTCTCGTTACAAAGATGACGTAAAACGCACCGCAGATTGGATTGCCGAAAAATTAGAAGCACTTCAGTTGGATAAGGTTGAAATTCATCAAACGCCAGGACATCCAATTGTTTATGCCGAAAAAATTATTGATGCAAGCCTGCCTACGATATTAGTATATGGGCATTATGATGTGCAGCCCCCCGACCCTTTGGATTTGTGGAATAGCCCTCCTTTTGAGCCAGTAATTGTTGATGGAAAAATTTATGCACGCGGGGCTTGTGATGACAAGGGGCAGGTGTATATGCACATCAAGGCGATTGAGGTGTTGAATGAAATGGGGCAATTGCCTTGTAATGTGAAGTTTATGATTGAAGGGGAAGAGGAAATCGGTAGTCGCAATTTAGACGCTTTTGTCATTGCCAACAAAGAAAAATTACAATCCGATGTAATTTTGGTATCTGACACTTCCATTATTGCAAATGATTGTCCTTCCATTACGGTAGGTTTGCGTGGCTTAACTTATTTAGAAGTAGAAGTGACGGGTCCTAATCGTGATTTACATTCAGGCGTATATGGTGGCGCGGTTGCGAACCCTGTCAATGTATTGTGCCAAATGATTGCAGCAATGCACGATGAAAATGGACACATTACGATTCCGGGTTTTTATGACAAAGTAGAAGAACTTTCTGCCGAACAACGCGAAGAAATGAATCGTCGCCCTTTTGATTATGCCGCTTATTGTAAAGACTTGGATATTGCCGAAACGCGTGGCGAAAAAGGTTATGCAACCATTGAGCAGACAAGTATTCGTCCAACCTTAGATGTCAATGGAATTTGGGGAGGCTATATTGGCGAAGGAGCGAAAACCGTTTTGCCTTCTAAAGCATTTGCAAAAATTTCTATGCGTCTTGTCCCTAACCAAACGTCAGAAGAAACTTTGCAACTTTTCAAAAATTATTTTGAATCCATCGCGCCAGCTTGCGTAAAAGTGGAAGTAAAACCGCATCATGGTGGAGAAGCAGCCGTTGTTTCTACGGATTCGATTGCTTATGAGGCGGCAAGCAAAGCAATGAACGATGCTTTTGGTAAAAAACCTATTCCTACAAGAGAAGGTGGTTCTATCCCGATTGTGGCTTTGTTTAAGAAAGTATTAAATGTGGATACAATTTTGATGGGTTTTGGTTTGGATTCTGATGCAATTCATAGCCCTAACGAACATTATGGCGTGTTTAATTACCTCAAAGGTATCGAAACTTTGCCTTTGTTTCACAGACATTTCGCAGAATTGAACAAGAAATAGAAGGGTTTTATAAATATACTGCATTTTTTGGGCATTAAGTGATAAGCGAAATTCCCAAAAAATGCAGTAATTTTTTGCCATATTTTAGGGAATATCCAAATATTTATGCGTTTGTACACTCATACGCCAATTAGGGTTTTCTAAAATAAAAGACACGATGTTAGGATAATATTGCGTTTTTTTACTCCATTCGGCTTGAAGAAAAAGCTGCGTAGTCGCAGGGCATTTTGCTGCTTCTTTTTTTGCCCAAGTAAAATCATGCGCATTATAAATGATGATTTTTAGCTCATTCGCAAAGGCATAGACTTCCTCGCGTGGCTTGAGAAACTTTTTAGGAGAAAGGCAAACCCAGTCAAAATCGCCACGAAGTGGGTGAGAGCCTGATGTTTCAATATGTGTTCTTATTCCTTTTTGATGAAGCATTTGGGTAAGCAAAGTCAAATCATACATGGCAGGTTCGCCTCCTGTAATCACCACAATTTTTGTCCCAGAATTCGCTGCAAGCTCACTTATTTCGGCTATCTCACGCCATTGTTCTTCCTTTACTGCCCATGATTCTTTCACATCACACCATATGCAACCTACATCACAACCCGCCAAACGAATAAAATACGCAGGGTATCCCGTATAAGCACCTTCGCCCTGTAAGGTATAAAAATGTTCCATTACTGGAAGTTTTGTCATCATTTTTTTACAAAATTAGCCTGCAAAATTACGCTTTTTTTTCGTTTCTAATCTAGGCTTTCTTTTTGCTTGCCTTTGCCAAAGGATTGTAAGCTAAACACAAGTCTATCCAATAAGTTAAGGCTTGGTCAGATTCAAAACCTGCTTCTAGCACAAAAACAAAGCCCTTCATTGCCCTTCCTGTAAATTCCATAGGAATACACTCCTCTTTTTCGATTGCTTGTTCGTAGGCTATTTCGCCAATTCTTGCCATCAATAGGTTTTCTTGCGTTTTTTTATCCATCAACAATCCGCAGCACATTTTTCCATCAACCATAAAACACAAGCCGCCCATCATTTTTTTTTCTTCTACCTCTATGTTTTTTTCTAAAAAAACACGAACCACTCGATTTGCCAAAGATTCATCGTAAGCCATAATTTATTTACCTTTTCCATTCAAAAGAATTAAAAAACTTCGCAATATTTGCTTCATCGCTATATCCAAGTGGGTGAACCACCATCATTTGTACCTGCATTTGATTGATAATGAAGCATCTATATTCATACATTTTTGCTTTTTCGTGATTTACCAATAATGCGGCTTTCCCTTTATAACCTTTTTCATCAATGTCCTTAGATTCAATAATTTCGGATTTTGAGGTTTCGGCAAAATTGTTCAGTACCGCCTCGCTTAATGCCTCAACTGGCATAATGCCCAAAGGGTAAATATGCACCATATAGTTAAGCAAATATGCCGAGCCATTTTGTTGCGCACTCACATTCACCGCTTTGCCGCGTTTATCTTGGTTGCTTGCAGCCTTAAATTCGCTTGGGAAGTCCGTTTTTAATACGCCTCCTAATTCATTGGCGGTATAGGAATGAGTTTTTGCAGGGGGAGGGCTTGGTGCATTTTTTTTCTGCCCCCATACATTCAAACTCAATAAAAAAGCAATCCCAAAAATGAATATTTTCATAAAATAATAATAGAAGAAGGAGAAATACAAAATGCAAATGATTTTCTTCTTATGCTACAAAAATCGCACAAATTTTTTAGCCTTCCTCTAAAAGAGATGTTTTTTTCCCTAAAAAAGCTAGAATAAGCCACAAAAATGCGTTATATTTGCCATGTAGTTTGCAGAATCAACAAAAAATGGCAGCTTTTTTATGACCAATATGCGGAATAACATACTTTATTTGGGATGCTTAGGTGCGTTATTTTGCCTAATTTTAGCTGCTTGTCAAGAAGATACGCCTAATTTGCCGCCAAAAAATCCTTTTGATGAATACGATTCTATTCCTGATACGCCTTCGGATTCTACGCCAAGTGTTGATGCCAAATCTTTTGCAGGCATACACCAAACGGTTTTTCGCCCTACTTGCGCCAATTCTGGTTGCCATGATGGGACGTTTGAGCCTGATTTTCGCACCATCGAAAGTTCGTATAATACGTTGGTTCTGCATCCTATTATCAAAAATAATCCACAGAACACATTCCAATATAGAGTTGTGCCAAACAATGTTGCCGCCTCTCAATTGTGGGAACGCTTAACACACGACATTGACGGGCAATCGGGCATTATGCCTTTGGCAATTGACCCAGATTCGGATTGGGAAACGAAAAAAGACGAATACCTTGCCAACATTCAAGCGTGGATTGCAGGGGGAGCGAAGGATATGTTTGGAAATGCGCCGCAAAGTGGCAATTTGCAACCTACCATGAAAGGCTTAGTCGCTTTTGCAAGTGGCTCTTCTACGCCTTTACTGAGAGAGGGGAATACGGGTAGCGTTTTGATTCCCGCAGGCACGAACAACATAGATATTTGGTTTTCTTTTGCTGATGACAATGCGCAAGCCCAAGATTTACAGGTAAATCAAGTGAAATTTTCGACCTTGCAGAATGACTTTTCGAATAGCAATGCCAATAATTTGCAAATTCTCAATCCGATAATGCAAATGGGCTATTTCGGTACGAACACAGATTATACGCATAAATTCACTTTAGATATAAGCACTTATTCGTCTGGTGCATTAATTTATGCAAGAGCTTTTGTAAAAGACCCTACTTTATCCGTAACGACAGAAATTCCCACTACGGGAAGTCCAAGTTATATAAAGTTGTATTTTTCTTTGAAAAAATTATAAACTTGGATTTATGAAGTATTTGATATATATCTTTCTCATTTATAGCGGATTAGCACTCACAACTTGCGCGCAAAAAGACGATACTATTACGCCAGCCGTTGAGCCAGCTATTGAATTTGTGTCTATTACGCCAAGCCAAGTAAAGCAATTTAATTCGTTAGAAATTGTGATACAATACATTGATGGCGATGGGGATTTGGGAAATCCTGACCCTGATGAAAAAATGTTGGCTATCAAAGATTCGCGTTTACCCGAAGCTGATATGTATCATGTTCAGCCGCTTGCGCCCTTAGAGGAGAAAGTTTCGATAAAAGGAAAAGTGAAAATTACCGTTCCTAATGTTGTTTTATTGGGAACAGGAAGTAGCGAACAACTGTATTTTTCGATAAAATGGAAGGATAGGGCAGGGCATTGGAGCAATGAAATTACAAGTCCGAATATTACAGTTAGTAAATAAATAAAAGTATTTGCAAAAAAGGGTTACTTAGAAAAATACCGATAAAAAGGAGAAGATTATCTGCGTAAATCCTTGCTAAACAAGTAGATAGATGAAGTATCCACAGGCATTAAGCCACGAAGTCTTTGATTATTTAAAACAATGCAGCACCCTACTTGGGCTAAGAGCATACGTTGTCGGAGGCTATGTGCGCGATTTTTTATTAGAAATTCCTTCCAAAGACATAGATGTAGTAGTAGAGGGGAAAGGCATTGAGTTTGCAAAAAAATTTGCGGAACTCGTCAATGCAAAAGAAGTGGCATGGTATGAAAATTTTGGTACGGCAATGGTTCGTTATCAAGACATTATCATCGAATTTGTAGGGGCAAGAAAAGAAAGTTATCAACGAAATTCCCGCAAACCCATTGTGGAGGAAGGAACTTTGCTAGATGATCAGTTGCGCCGAGATTTCACGATAAATGCCTTGTCAATTTCTTTAAATGCGGAAGATTTTGGAGAATTATATGACCCTTTTCAAGGCTTAGATGACTTGAAAAAGGGCATTATTCGCACGCCAACCAATCCTGATATTACATTTTCTGACGACCCTTTGCGTATGATGCGGGCGGTTCGTTTCGCTACTCGTTTTCAATTTCAGATTGAGGAAAAAACCTATCAAGCTTTGAAGGATAATAAACATCGTATTGACATCATTAGCAAAGAACGAATTGCGGAGGAGTTTAACAAAATGATGATGGCTACCAAACCTTCACAGGGCTACAAATATTTGTTTGATACGGGCTTGTTGGCGTTGATTTTCCCCGAACTCCATAAAATGCAAGGCGTAGATTTTATTGATGGAAAAGGGCATAAGGATAAGTTTTATCACACTTTGAAAGTCTTGGACAACGTGGTGGAAAAAAGCGAAAGTTTGTGGTTGCGTTGGGTGGCGATTTTCCATGACATTGGCAAACCTGCAACCAAACGCTACGAAAAAGAAAACGGCTGGACTTTTCATGGACATGAGGATAAGGGGGCGCGTATGGTTCCCGATATTTTCAAAAAAATGAAATTCCCGCTAAATGAAAAAATGAAATACGTGCAGAAACTTACGGCATTGCATCAAAGACCGATTGCTTTGGTAAATGAGGAGGTGAGTGATAGTGCAATTCGGCGCTTAGTAGTGGATGCGGGCGAAGATTTAGACGATTTGCTCCTGTTTTGTCGCTGCGACATTACTTCGGGGATTCCAGAAAAAGTAAAGCGCATTTTAGGAAAATATGATGTATTAGCAGCACGAATTAAGGCGGTGGAGGAGCGTGACCAACTGCGCAACTGGCAACCTCCTATTTCAGGCGAAATGATTATGGAGTTTTATCAAATTAAGCCTTCAAAAACAGTTGGCAACATAAAAAATGCCATTCGGGAGGCAATTTTAGACGGTATTATTGGAAATGACTACGAAAGTGCCGTATCTTTCATGCGTGAAATCGCGCCCAAGTATTTGAGTTAGGCAACATTTTTATAGGGTTCAGAACTTTTAAAGCGTTCCGAACCCTATAAAAACCTCAATTTTATTAACCAAAACACTCATATCATCTCTTTATGAAAAAATGTATCTTTGTTTCACTACTTTTGCTCCAAGTGATTTCCCTTCAAGCGCAAAGAGGCTGGGGAATGCGTTTTTCTTCTTCTTTTTATTATTTTAATCGCTCCAAAGACGATTTTAGCGAGTTAATAGACGGTTGGTTTTCTACGGGAATGATAGGTCCCTATTATAAAGCGGTAAGTAAAAATGGCGGTTACGAAGTAGGATTAAACATTGCTTACAAAGGAAATACGGCAAAGGGTTCTGCAAATTTGCCCCTAATTATGCAGGATTTTAATAAAAATAGTTTGCAAGAACAAAATGTAGGTGTTACAGCCTTAGAAACCTATTTTCGTGTAGGTCCGCGATTTGGCTATTTTATCCCTAAAACAGGTTATGTATTAGGTTATTATTTCAAAAATGCAGGCTTTCAAGATGCCACATATGTGGGCAACAAAGTAGAATACAATAAATTTTACCTATTACTTCCGATTGGTACTTCTTTTGATTTTCCCACAAATTGGGGAACAGTAGGTTTTGGCGCGTATTATATGATTGGTTTGATAAACGTAATGAAAAAACCTGAAGGCTGGGGGCAGCAACCAAACCCAGGAGGGGAACCAGTTGTAACAGCAATTGCTTATGATGGTAGCAAATTAAGAGGCTTAAATTTTGAAATTACCGTAAGTATGAACACTAAAAATCAACGCTTTAAGGAGGAAGAAGCCTTAAGAAAAAAACAAGAAGAAGAAGAAAAATTAAGGTTGGAAGAAGCACTAGAGGAAGAAAAAAAGGAGGAGTAGGGTTGTATTGCTTGCAAATTCCGATTTTCGGAAAAAAATAAAATTATGGTTTTTTCATCGTGTTCAGAAGGTTTTCTAAATGGGCTAATTTGCGAAAAAAATCTAAAAAGTTCGGAACTCTTCGAAGAGTTCCGAACTTTTTAGAAAGCCTCTTTTTTGCCAGCCCCTACCTCAACACGATAGCAGGCAGTTTTAAGTACTTTATCAAAAGCGTCAAGGTTTTTAAATCATTATAAGTGTCTGATAATCAATAACTTTAATCATTCTCCATTATTAATTATCAATTACTTAAAACTCCCCACCCCATCTCCATAAATAAAAGCAAACATGAGAGCGATAGGGTACCCAATTTTGGGCGATTTCGTTCATTTTCAAACGTAATGCCTTACCTTCCTCAGTGAGTTGATAGGCTTTTACGATTTTTTGTTTGATAACAAGGTCATCAATCGGAAATACATCTGGGCGATTGAGCGAAAACATCAAAATCATCTGTACTGTCCATCGCCCGATGCCTTTTACTTGGCTAATCAAGGTAATGATTTCTTCATCTGACAACTTATCTAAGGCTTCATGCGTGAGTTGATGTTCGAGTTGGAAAGTAGCTAAATTGCGCAAGTAGCCTATTTTTTGAAAAGATAAACCCGCACTTCTCAATTCCTCTTCCGTTTTTTGCACCAACTCATTCGCATGAGGATAATTATCAGAAAATAAAGCACTAAAGCGATTAAAAATCGAAGTAGCCGCTTTCACCGAAATTTGTTGCGAAATAATGCAATCGCAAAGTGCTAAATAGACATCTTCGCCCCAAGTCGTTTGTTTAAAGGTAGGCGTAGCCGCAATGACTTGCTGAATTACAGCATCTTTTTCAAATATTTCTTTAAAAACTGCAGATGAAATTTCCATATTCAAGTAATTTTGTGAACTTCGCAGCGAATTTACAAGAAAGATTGATAATGGAAAAACAAACAACTCCTTTCGCGCCGCTTGCTTACATTGATGCCTTGCGCGGATTGGCGATTTTGGGCGTATTGATGGTACATTGTAGCATTAATGGCTTGCGTCATTACCCCGATTGGGTAGGCGAAATTTTTTATGAAGGTGCACGTGGGGTGCAGCTTTTTTATGTGGTGAGTGCATTTACCTTGTTTTTGTCCTTTCATCATCGAAAAAAAGAAGAAAAATATCCGATTCGCAACTTTTTTGTGCGCCGATTTTTTCGGATCGCACCCATGTATTATGTAGCGATTGCTTACTTCTTGTGGCAAGATGGTTTGGGCCCTCGCGGTTGGCTTGGAGACGCACAAAGCATTTCGCCTTTAAATATCCTCTCGAACACTTTGTTTTTGCATGGATTAAGTCCTTATTGGATAAATAGCCTTGTCCCTGGCGGCTGGTCAGTAGGGGTAGAAATGTTGTTTTATTTAATGCTGCCTTTTCTATTTCCCATCATTACTAACCTCAATCGCGCCATGATTTTTACGCTGGCAACTTTGGCAATTAAAATTGTGCTGCATTATTTTTTATACAAACATCACTTGATTGGTCATGCTTGGTTGTGGACAAATTATTTATACCTGTATTTTCCTTCGCAGCTTCCGATTTTTGGTTTTGGTATGATGGCTTATTTTATTTTGATGAAAAAAGACTATCAATTTGATAAATGGTTGATTCCCATTTTTTTACTGCTACTGAATGTGCAGTATTATACAAGCAAACCCGAATTTCGACATTTGGGCATTTCTTTATATGGCGTTTTATTTTTAGGTTTGGTGATATTGTTAGCGCATCGCCCTTATAAACTCATTGTCAATCCCCTTTTTATTTATTTAGGAAAAGTTAGTTACAGTGCTTACTTGATTAATTGGGGCGTGTTGTATTGGATTGTTACCCAGAAAGCAAAATTCAATTTGCTTGACTTTTTCAAATCGCCTTTGGGCATTTATCCCTACTTGAACTTTTTCACGCGACTTGCAGTTACTACCTTGATTGTCATGCTGATTGCAACTGTCCTTTGGAAAGTCATAGAGCAACCTTTTCAGCGTTTGGGTAAAAAATGGATTGAAAGTTGGGAGAATAAAGATAAAATGCTCACGGAAAAGACAGAACAAATTGGGAAGCCCACAGCATAAGTACATGATAAATAGAGTTTTATTGCATTTTCCCTAGTTGTTATATTGAAAATATCTTATCATGCAATGTGTTCATGCGATATTTGATAAGATATTTCCAATATGACCAGCTCGCAAAAAATATCAGCAATTCTTCATTATCAATTTTCCATTATCCATTCTTCCTGACCATGGTTTTTTCTCATCTCAAAGTTATCGAACTCGCTGCGGTGTTGGCGGGCCCATCTGTCGGAATGTTTTTGGCGGAATTAGGCGCAGAGGTTACCAAAATTGAAAACCTAACGACCGAAGGCGATGTAACGCGCACTTGGCGACTTTCAAAAGAAAAGCCTGAAAATATAGCTGCTTATTTTACTGCCGTGAATTGGGGAAAAAAATCCATCGCCCTAGATTTGCGCAAAACCGAAGCACAAGATTTTGTTCATCAACTCATCGAAACGGCTGATGTCGTTATTTCCTCTTATTTGCCAGGGGCAGCCGAAAAACTCAGAATGGATAGTAAGACTTTGCTTTCCCTCAATCCTCGCTTGATTTGTGCAGAAATTAACGGCTATGGCGAAGAGGTGCAACGCGCGGCTTTTGATGCCATTATCCAAGCGGAAAGCGGCTTTACGTATATGAATGGACTTGGCGAAGAGATAAATAAAATGCCTGTGGCGATGATGGACATTTTGGCAGCACATCAATTAAAAGAGGCGATTTTGGTGGCGTACATTGAGCGAGAAAAAACGGGAAAAGGCAAAAAAGTTAGCGTTTCTTTGATAGAAGCAGGTATTGCCTCGCTTGCAAATCAAGCGGCAAATTGGTTGGTAGCGCAACACATTCCTCAAGCAATTGGCTCCGAACACCCAAACATTGTTCCTTATGGCACGATTTACGAAACTGCCGACCAACAAAAAATCGTGCTTGCTGTCGGCAATGACGCGCAATTTATTGCGCTCAGCGAAGTACTACAACTTCCTGTAAAGGAAGATTTTGCTACCAATGTTCAGCGTGTAAAACATCGCACAGCAGTAAACCAATTACTCGCAACTGCCATTCAACAACAAAACAGAGAACCTTTGCTCGAAAAATTATTAGCGGCAAAAGTTCCCGCAGGCGCGGTAAATACACTTCCTCAAGTATTTGAGTTAGCTCAAGCAAAAGGCCTTTTGCTACATGCCGAAAACCTCACAGGCGTAAGAAGTTTTGTAGCCAAAGGCATCGAAACGAAAAAAGACTTGTTGCCGCCGCCAGAATTGGGTTTACCTTCGTAGTTTTTGTAACCATTTTTATTCTTTTGAATTATGCTTGTTTTATCATGTTCTTATTTTAATGATACAAGATGAACAAGTTTCTTTTCCTACTTTTTTTATGGATAAATGGGGGGCATTCTTTCCTATTTGTGCAATCTGTTTCCCCTGAAAAACCGCAAACAGATAAATATGCATTTGTCAGTTGTTTTGACGATGCAGGGCTTGCACTTGTAGGGAAAAAAGCGAAACTAGGCTATTTTAATCTGCAAGGAAAGCTTTTAATTCCCTTCGAATATGATAATGGTTTGCCTTTTTCGGAGGGAAAAGTGGCTGTAAAAAAAGGCAATAAATGGGGCTATTTGGACAGCCTAAATCAAGTAGTTTTACCCTTTATTTATGATTCAGCCTTTTCTTTTTTTAAGGGGATTGCTTTGGTAAAGCAGGCAGAACACTATAATGTAATTGATGAAAAAGGGAGAATTGTGGATACTTTAGATAAAAGAGAAATTACAAATGGTATGCTAAATCGATATGAAACGCTAAGCATTTCTCAATTACAAGGTTTTTATCAGCAAAATTGGCGGTACTATTGGAGTGAAGATGGCAGCAAAAAAGGCGTGGTAGAAATTGGAAGTCATCGTGTGATAGTCCCAGCTATTTACAAAGAACTTTACCCTATTCCTTATTTTCGTCAACCTGTTTTCGAGGTTGTTAAAGAAAATGAGGAAAGAGGCAGCGGAAAACGTTATTTTTATCATGCAACTACGAAAAGAGAAATCTTTACAGATAATTTCTCACTGGGCTTTCCCCGCCTTCTTTATGTAAATGAGAAAGGCAATTTTGAACTCTTAGACACAGGTTTTCATACCTTACATATTTTTGACAAAGAAGAAAATGTACGAGAAACAAATATAGGTAACATTTTTTGCGTAAATTTGGTAGATTCCTCTCAACAGGAAACCGTTGTAAATATTTATAATACCCCTCGCAAAAAAATATATTCCACGAATCCCAATCCTAATGATGAAGATGGTGATGGAAATATATATGGCATTAATAGTTCGGCTTGTGGAAAACCGAGCGCAAATGCCCCATTTAATTATACTACCTCTGAAAACGACTCCCTTCTTTTTCAGCCCAAAATTCGTATAGGTTTAAAAAATAGGCAAGGGAAATGGATTGTTGCGCCAAATTATACGGGCTTAAAAGAATTCAATGAACACTATGCATTATTTTATCATGAAAAAAATTGGCACTTTGTTTCTCTTTCTTCTGGCAAAGAACTCTTTCAAATTCCGTATCACCATGGACAAAAGATTTCATTGAGTATGAACAAACGAGGTACTTGCTTTTTTAGCAATGCCGCAGGAAAAATGGGAGCGGTTGATACTTTGGGTAACATTATTGTCCCTTTTGAATATAAAGAGGTTTTTGAATTTTTGAATAAAGGTGAAATGATTCGCGTGAGGCAGGGGGATAATTATGGGCTTTTTGACGCGAAAGGGAAACAAATTTTGGCTTGTAATTACCCCAAAATTAGCCCAATGGTGGAACATGGTTTAATCGCAGTAGCAAAAGGCGTTGATAAACTAGGTTTCATCAGTCTTCAAGGCAAATGGGTAATTCCTCCGATTCATACTTTCAGGTGGGACACTATTTTGAGTGAGCGTTACCCTAGTTTTTATGAAGGATGGGTTTATTTAGGAAAATCCGAAAAATGGGGCTTTTATGATACGCTTGGCAAATTGCGTGTTCCCTTTCAATTTAAAGGAGATGCTTTCACTTTTGAAGAACCTGAACGCGAAAATGGTTTTGTACAAATCAAAACAGAGGAGGGGCAAGCGATTATATTGAACAAGGAAGGAAAACGCCTACAACTGCCTCGTGGGGCAAGTTTGTATTCTTGGAAAAATCATTATGACTCCGCTTTTCCTACAAATTGTCAGCCTTTTGTTACCCGTCAAGGCTATGGCTTACTCAACGAAAAGGGAGAGATTATTATCCCTGATGAACATCAAAACCCAATGATTTATTCCGTTGAGGGGAAAGGTAGTTTAGGGCTTTGGGAATCGCCTAAAATGAAATTTGGTTTAATTAATGAGGCAGGAAAAGAAGTATTAGCCCCTGAATATGAATATATTGGGCACCGCTATTTTCCTACAAATGTAAATACTGTGACTGACGAATGGGGAAATCCAATAGTCTTTTTTGATTGGCGAAAAAATGAAAGGTATATCCTTAAAAAAGGGAAGATTGGTATCTTAGACCAACAAGGAAAGGAGAAAATAGCTCCCTTGTATGAGACAATCAGCGATGAAAAGGGGGGGAACGAAACGAATCCCGAACGGAAAATTGCAAAAAAAGGGGAATACTATGGCTTGCTTGACACAAATGGAAAGGTTTTACTCCCTTTTGTGTACTCCTATCTCTTTTTTAACGGAAATGGTTACATTGTTAAGAAGGGTAAAAGTTTTGGTTTTGTCAACCGACGATATCAAGAAGTTATCCCTTGCAATAAATCTTTTGTGCAGTATTTACATGAGGGTTGGCTTTGGGTAATCGTGGGTAATAAAGTAGGCATTATGGATACGACTGGAAAATGGGTACTAAAACCCATTCCTACGAAACTCAAAGAAATAGAGTACAACACCTTGACATACTACAACTTAGATGATTATGGAACTACAGGTGCGGTGATTTTAAAAGGCAAATCCTTTCAGCAATTAATTACATCAAATGGGAAATTACACCCTCAAAAATATGATAAAGTTGAACGTAAAGTAACAATAAATCGAGAAAAGAATAAGATAATAGGTAGTTATTTTTATGTAACGAAAGAAGGGAAAATGGGCGTTTTAGATAAAGACTGCAAAACCGTTCTTGCTACAAAATATGATTTGGTTTTGCCTGTTGCAAAGACGATGCATCGTTTTCTTGTAAAAAAGGAGGGGAATTGGTTGCTTATGAACGAAAAGGAAATTGTTTTGACCCAAGCAAATTACGACACTTTGTTTTCTTGTTCAAATAACCAACTGTTATTTTCGCAAAACAAACAATGGGGCATCATGGATACAAACGGAAAAGAGATTGCGCCTGCCTCTTATGATGACTTAAAGCCTCTATCAACGAGTTATTATCAAGTTTTAGGGGCGGGAAAATATGGGTTAATAGACAGCCTTGGCAGGTTATTGTTGCCCGCAATTTATGAAAACATATATGGAATAAGAAATCTTGTTTTTGTGCTGGTTAATGGAAAAAAACAGTTATTTATTCGAAAAGGTGACAGTCTTACTTTTTTAGCAGACATAGAACAGTCGGCAGTAGGGTATCAAAACTTTTTAGTGCTTAAAGTATCAGGAAAATGTGGGGTAATTGATATGCAGGGGAAATGGCTGCTTCCTCCTGAATATGAGGGAATTAGCCCTATTGCTAAGAATTTTCTCTTACTCAAAAACGGCTGCAAATATGGCTTGGCTGATGATACAGGAAAAATAATTGTTCCAATAGAATACGAAGGAATTAGTGCCTTAGGCGATCAAACTTTTTCTTTGCTAACAAGTGATAAAATCAGTGTTTATTTTCATGAAATAAGAAAAATAGAGAGTTACCCTCTTTCAGCTATAATTTCTGGGCTTAACATTGATCAACACCTTATCTATCTTAAAGTTGGAGAAAACGCAGGTATTTTAAAAGAAAATGGCACTTTTCTTCTTCCTTTTGAAAAGCAAACAGTTGGCTTTGGAAAGGGATATATTCGAGTTTATCGGGAAGGGAAGGTTCGTTATATTGATGGTTTTGGGAAAGATGTTTTCGTTTGTGAGTAGAAAAGGACTTGCCAAAAAGCAGGGCATAGTATAATTAAAAAGTTCGGAATTCTTGGAAGAGTTCCGAACTTTTTAGGTTTACCAATCGCGCCAATCTCCACTTTGAGGAGGCATAGATTGCGTCATTTTTTTATAGATTTTCGCTCTTGCTTTGCCTTCTTCGCTTTGCAAGGCATTTAAGATGCGCTCGGCTTCTTCTTTACGCAATTTAGGTTGCCCTTTTCCTTGCTTTCCATTCTCTTGATTTTGAGCATCTTGCGGTTTCGGTTGAGGCTTAGTTTCCTGTCCCTCTTGCTCTTGTTCTTTGGGTTCAGCATCTTTTCCTTGCTGCTGTTCCTGCTTTTGTTTTTCCTCTTGTTCCTTTTTTTGCTGCTCCTGCTCCTTCTGCTGCTCTTCTTGTTGCTGTTGTTGTTGGTCTTTCTGTTGCTGGTTTTGCTCTTGTTGTTGCTGCTCGTTTTTCTGTTGTTCTTGCTGATTTTTGTCGTCTTGCTTTTCCTCTTTGTCTTTTTCCTCCTGCTTTTGATTGTCTTGATTTTGCTTTTTCAAGAACTTTTGAGCGTAGGCTAAATTATATCTTGTGTCTGCGCTTGCAGGATTTAGACGAAGCGAATTTTTGTATGCCTCAACTGCCGCTTCATATTTTTTTTGCGAAAGCAAGGCATTTCCTTGATTGTGAAAAGCCTCTGCTTTCACATTTGCTGCTTGACTTATCAAGGCATTTTCTGCATACTGACGCGCCGCCTCATCAAAGCGTTTTTGCTCATACAAAGCATTTCCTAAATTAAAAGAGGCTTTGCTATTTTTCGCATTGATTTCTAAGGCTTCTCGGTACAGCCTTTCTGCACGAATAAAATCCTTGTTTTTATACTGTTCATTGCCTTCTCTCAAGTGTGTATTGTCTTTATGAATAAAAGATTGCCCGAAGAGGAAGGTAAATGTGAAAAAGGAAAAGAGAAAAAGAATCGTTGTTTTCATGAATTGATGTATTTTCTGGGTTTAT
>JBJXHA010000043.1:0-10418 GCA_046160275.1 Bacteroidia bacterium
TAATCGCAGCAACAACGGCAGTAAACAAGCCTATCAAAAGCGAGGAAACAACGATGAGCCAACGCACAGGACGCGCTTTTTTGTCAGAAGCATTGGCTTTATCAAAAGAAACAACCGTTACGCGATGCGGGTCAGAGATAGCAGTTAACTCTTCCATACGCAAACGCAGCCCCCTCAAACGCTCGCCATACGTGAAATAGGTTTGCTCCAAATGCACGAGTTCATCTACCCCTTTTTTGAAGTCGTTGAGGTTTATTTCTCCGCTATTTTTAATCGTTTCTACTTGACTTTCCGCACCCCTCATTCTTGCGCGCGTATTGATAACTGCTGTATCTTGCGCGGGATAAGATTTTTCAAAGACTGCCAACTTTGCTTTTTCATTGGCAAATCGAGTAGATGCACCTATTAATTGTGTTAGCATCACTTCTGTTTGCGGATTATAACTATATACATTAAACTTTGCGCGAATAAGATTGGTAGAATCTTTATACAAATTATACTCTTTATACAAATAATCGTAGTCCTTTTGATAAGCACCTAATAACTGCTCTCTCGTAGATTCAATAATTTCATTGTTATAATAATTGGTGAAAAACACCATTGTGTTGGCAATATCTGCCGCTACTTGTGGCGTTTTATCATAGGCCTGAATCAAAACGCCACCACCTTCGGCTTGCGAAATATTTACATTCCCCGAAAATTCTTTTAAGACTTTAAACTTTGGCGATGCCCCCGTATTTTTGGGGTCAATGCCATATTCTTTCCATAGATTTAAGGAATCAATGGTTGCAAGTGCTACTTTTTCTGATTTTGCAATATTTCCCAGTTTTTCAACCTCTTTTGCCCCTCCATATACAAAGGTGTTACTATTGGGTGCTGCCAAACTTGTTAAATCGTATCTTTCAGGGTTGGTTGGATAAATAATTACCTCCGAGCGATATTGATTTTCGTTCATTAGTGCGTAAATAATTGCGATTACCCCTACGCCAAGCGTCACAATGCCAATAAATTTACGGTAATCCCTGATGATTCTCAGCACATAAATCAAATTAAATGTATTCTCCATGTATCAATGCGTTATTCACTTTTTTAAAATTTCAACTTTTTGGATATGAATAGGTTTTGCAGGAATTTCGTTGTGCGTTTTGCCATTTTCGATGGTTTCTACCACTTCCATTCCTTTGATTACTTTGCCAAAAATCGTATATTGCATATCCAAAGGACAAGCTCCGCCTACCGTTTTGTATAATTTTCGTTGTTCATCTGAATATTTAAAGCGTTTTAGCCCTTTTTCTTGGGCAAATTGCTCGAAAACTTTCATCATTTGTTGCTGATAAAGGGGAATAGAATCATTTTTCCCTGCCTGAAGACAGGCTTTCAAACGATTTTCGAGTAACAAAATTTCAGGCTTTGCTAAAAAAGTTTTCATCAACGCAGAATCTTGCGAAAATTGCAGTTGCGAAATATAATTTTCTATTAAGGTAAGCGTGTCATCGCTTGTTGGTTTACCCGTTACAATAAAAAATTGACTTCCTGAAGACTTTCGCAAAGGATTTTGCATATCGGGAACACGCGCTGCCGCCAACATTCCTCTTGTATGCACATATTTATCCGATATTTCCGCCGCTAGTTCATAACCCGCATCTTCCTTATCCGATTTTCCTGCAAGTTTAGGATTTCCTGCTTGCACCATAAGGTTTTTGACAACCCTATGAAAGGTTAAGTCTTCATAAAATCCGGATGCTGCTAATTTTAGGAAATTTTCTTTGTGTTTAGGGGTATCTTCAAATAAATCAATGTAAATATCGCCCTCTTCCGTCACAAGTTTTACATCGGCAGCAGAAATGTCTGTTTCCGATGTTTTTTTTCCGCACCCTATCAATAAAAGCCAGCAAGCAAGACAAATACAAGCAATTCTTCTCATTTTTTCGAAAATCAAGCTGCAAAGTTAGTTTTTTTTCATAATTAGACAAAAGGAAAAAGTTTTTACCCCTCAGAATTGGCTGGATTAACACAGTTTAACTTTGGGTTGTTAGTTTTATAAAACTTTGTGATAAAAAAATGCGAGTTGGATACTTTATTTTTCGTCTACTTCTAACCTTTTTCAATTCTCATAAAAACCTCGTATCTTTGTCTAAAAATAAGGACAAAATGAAGAAAAAGCAAAAATATCCTATTGGAATTCAGGCATTTGAAAAGCTACGAACAGGAGGTTATGAGTACGTGGACAAAACAAAACTTGTCCTTCAATTGATAGATTCGGGGAGTTATTATTTTCTCTCTCGCCCACGTAGGTTCGGAAAATCGCTGCTAATCGAAACGCTAAAATGCGTTTTTGAAGGGAAAAAGCATTTATTTTCAGGGCTTTATATTGAAAATGAAATAGAATTTAAAAGCTATCCGATTATTCACATTTCATTTACGAATGTAGGGTTTTCGGAGGGAGGCCTAGCGGAAGCTTTAAAGCGTAAGTTAGTAGAACTTGCAGAAGAAAACGAACTGGTACTAAGAAAAACGCAAGTTGGAGAACAATTTGAGGAATTAATTAGAGGTTTATACCAAAAATACCAAGAAAAAGTAGTCATTTTGATAGATGAATATGATGCACCAATTGTGCATTATTTGCCTGATAATATCCAGCAAGCGGAGGAAAATCGGGATATTTTCAAAAGTTTTTATGCTTGTGTCAAAGGATTGGATAATTACATTCGATTCTTCTTTTTAACAGGAATTACGCAATTTTCGAGAATGTCTTTGTTTTCAACTTTGAATAATTTGCAGGACATTAGCATGATGCCTAAATATTGCACGCTTTGTGGCTATACAGAAGCCGAGTTGCAGCATTATTTTGGCGAAAAAATCGCTGAAATAGCAGTAAACAAAAAACGGAGTCTTGACGAAATTTGGGCAGAAATTAAAAATTGGTATGACGGATTTAATTTTGCTGTAGAAAATGGAATTGATATTTACAATCCTTTCTCTATCCTTAATTTTTTGGAATCAGAGGTTTTCTCTAATTATTGGTTTCAGTCTGGCACACCTACTTTTTTGGTGAAAATGTTGCGAAAAGGCTTTCATTATCAAATAGATAATATAGAAATGTCTATGAACCGCATCCAAAATTTTGAGCTAGATAACATTGATTATGGAGCCTTATTATATCAAACAGGTTATATTACGATAAAAGAAAACATTGATGGAAATGACTTTTTTCTGATGGGCTACCCGAATCAAGAGGTAAAGGATTCTATGTTGCAATGGCTTTTAGGCGAATACGCAACGGTTACGCATGGGCGGGCGAATGATTATGTCTTAAATTTAAAAATGTATTTACAGACGCGAAATTTCCCCAAAATTGAGGAGTTTATGCGTTCTATTTTTGCGAATGTGCCAGTGGATTTGTTCAAATCTAGCCTTGAAAATTTCTATCACGCCCTTGTAATCCTTACTTTTGAGTTGTTGGGCTGCAAAATGAGCGCGGAATCTGCACACGCACATGGGAGAACAGATGCAATCGCGGAAACGAAAGATGCCATTTATCTTTTTGAGTTTAAATTTAATAAGTCAGCAAACGCAGCGATAAAATATATTTACCAGCAAAAATATTACGAAGCGCATTTATTCAAAAACAAAGACATCTTTTTAGTGGGTGTGAATTTTACGGAAAAAGCAAGAGGCATTGCTCATTTTAAAATTGAGCCGTTTAAAATGCCAATTTAATATCATAAATTTGTGTGGTTAACTTATATTTTCATGAATAAGAACTCAATATTTGGCTGGAAAATTTAGCGGAGCAATAAACAAACTACTCTTTTATTAGTTGAGAAGAAAAACAGGTAGTGGCATAAATGTAATGCTGTACGGGCTGCTTTAGCTGCCCGATAACTTGCAAAAACTTCGTTTTTGCGCTTTTGCGGCATCTAAAGCAGCCGCTACAGGTTTTAGTTAGCATTACATTTGAAGGACTACCGAAAAACAAGAAGGTATTAACCTCACGAAACATGAAATATTTATCCATTTTCCTGCAAAAAACGAGCGACTTTTTCGGTTATTTTGTCCACGAAGTTGCAAATCCAAGCTGGACCAATTATTTTTATTGGCTCATCGCCTTGTCGCTTTTTTGTTGGGGCTTAGAAATTCTTTATCCCTGGCGGAAAGACCAAAACGCCCTTCGAAAAGATTTTTGGCTTGATGGTTTTTATATGTTTTTCAACTTCTTTTTCTTCTCCATGATTGGCTTTTATGGGGTTTCGAATGTCTTTTCTGAGCTTTTTAACGATTTTCTGGCTCTTTTTGGCATACACAACCTCATCTCTGACCGCCTTTCTACTTTCCCTTATTGGGCATCGCTGCTTTTGCTGTTTGTGTTAAAAGATTTTATTCAATGGAATATACATCGCTTATTGCATCGTGTTCCCTTCTTATGGGAGTTTCACAAAGTGCATCATTCGGTGAAAGAAATGGGCTTTGCCGCGCACCTTCGCTATCATTGGATGGAAAATGTCGTGTATAAAACCATTCAATATATTCCGCTTGGGATGTTAGGCTATGGCTTAAAAGATTTTTTTCTGATGGAAATTGTTGCCACAGCAATTGGACATTTGAATCACACTAATTTTTATTTGCCAATAGGTCCGCTTAAATATATTTTTAACTCGCCTCAAATGCACCTTTGGCATCATGCAAAATACATTCCTTCGCCCTTCGGCATCAATTTTGGCATCAGTTTGAGCATTTGGGACTACTTATTTGGGACTGCACATTTCCCCAAAGAGGACGAAAATTTGGAGTTAGGTTTTGATGATGAGGATAAACTTCCGCAAGATTTTTTCGGACAAATTTTATATCCATTTGCAAAGCCAAAGAGAAAGTAATACCTTTGTGAAAATTTTAACATCAATTTATCATTCTCTCTTCCTTTATGAAATTTAGCGCAATTTTTACGTTCTTCTTCCTCTGTTTTTCTTTAATGTTTGTAGGTTGCTCAACAAATCCTGAAACCGTTCTTCCTAGCAAAACAGGAAAATGGAATGTTACTTGGGTTTCGACTACTACTACTAGCTCAGGCAGTACTTCTGATACTGAAAAAACTACACAAACTTTCAAAGATGATGGCACCGCAACTTCTGTTGATTCAGATGGAAATACGACTAATTTTAAATGGGCTTATGATGAGTCTGCAAAAAAAATGACAGTTACAATTACTTTGCTTGTTATTGGGGATGTTTCTACTGTTTACGATGTTACAGAGCAAAAATGGAACAAACAAACATGGTCTCGTACCTATAAAGGTGTGTTAAATCAAGATATAAAAGATGTTGTTACTTTAGAAAGAGCAAAATAACAGCAGCGTATATTAATTCCAAAACATCCTATTTTTTTGTAATAGGATGTTTTTTTAGCCCCTAATGTTTTCGTTGCTAATTTTTGTGGCAAGTTTTACAATATTTCAAAATAAATGTTTTTAGTAATATTTAATGGAGGTGATATTACAATATTTCATTTAATGGTTATATAAGGTGCAATAAAATATTAAGCAAATGTTAGGCAAGTGTAAAAAGTTGTTTATCAGGCTTTTATGAAATGGTTTATTGCTAATTTATTGATAATCAAATATTTGTTAAGTGTTTGATTATCAGCGTATAAAAAAACAGGAGATACCAAGTAAAAAAAAGTTGATATGCAAGTTTTTTTTTTGATTTTTTTTCAAGAACTTTAAAAGCTGATTGAGAAAGACTTAGAAATGATGAATGAAGCGCGATTCCTTTAAAACTAATTCTATTAGCCAAGAAAATGCCTATACAAAATGAAATTTGGGAAAAATGCCTTGAAGTTGTCCAAGCGGAGATTTCGCCTGACACCTTCAATACGTGGTTTTCTCCTATCAAACCAGTTCGTTTTGAAAATAAGATTCTGACAATCCAAGTTCCGAGTCAGTTTTTTTATGAATATTTGGAAGCACATTTTTTACAATTGCTTCGCAAAGCGATTCTGTCTGCCATTGGGGCAGAGGGGAAACTCGAATATTCTGTTGTCATTTTAGGCAATCAAAATGGAGGAACGCCAACCACTGTGAAAATGCCCGTAGATTCTGGCACAAAACCGAACCCCGTAAACCCTCCGATTCATCCTGAAAAAGACATTCCAAGTCCTTTTGCCATGCCGGGCATAAAGCGCGTAGAAATCGAATCTAACTTAAATTCTGGACAAACTTTTTCCAACTTTGTAGAAGGCGACTGCAATCGCCTAGCCAAAAGTGCGAGCTTTGCAGTAGCCAATAAACCTGGCGGAACAGCATACAATCCTTTGTTTTTGTTTGGCGGTGCAGGTTTGGGCAAAACCCATTTGATGCAGGCAATTGGCAATGAAATTAAGTATCATCAACCCCAAAAAACGGTTTTATATATTCCTTCCGAGCAATTTATTAATCAATATATGGACGCGGTTCGCTCAAGTACTTTGAGTGACTTCATGAGTTATTACCAAATGATTGATATTTTGTTGGTAGATGATATTCAATTTTTAAGTGGAAAAGAGAAAACACAAGAACATTTTTTCCATGTTTTCAACCAAATGCGCCAAGCAGGAAAACAAATTGTGATGGCATCAGACCGCCCTGCACAGGAGTTAGAGGGCATCGAAGATAGGCTAATTTCTCGTTTTCGTTGGGGCTTAAGTGCTTCGCTTGATGTGCCAGATTATAACACTCGTCTTTCGATTCTACGAACAAAAATGTACCACAATGGCATTGAAATGCCGCCAGAAGTCGTAGAATACCTTGCAAATCACATTACAAACAACATCAGAGAACTAGAAGGAGCTTTGATTAGTTTGTTGGCGCAAAGTTCCTTTAACCGCCAAGAAGTAGATATTGATTTGGCAAGAGGTTTGGTCAGCAGCTTTGTAGATAAAGTGGCAAGAGAATTGAGCATCGAGGCAATTCAAAAAGTGGTTTGTGATTTCTTGGGGGTAGATATGGAGGCATTAAAAGCGGCAAGTCGTAAGCGCGAAATCGTGCAGGCACGTCAATTAGCCATGTATTTTGCAAAGGAACTTACCAATCAATCTTTGAAAACTATTGGTTTACATTTTGGCGGGCGTGACCATTCTACGGTGATTCACTCACTACAAACTGTAAATAACTTGATGGCAACTGACCGAGAATTTCAAAAACAAGTAGAAATGATTCGGAAAAAATTGAATGTGGAATAATTCGCATTTTTATAATATTACTTCAAAATATAACATTTATCTCCAAGTATTACATCGGATAATTGTATCTTTTTAAGGAAGGTAAACAAATGAAAGATTGTGAAATGGGATAATTTTTTGCAAAAGATACCTCCTTTATAAAGGAATGAGGCAATACACTCGCTGCATTACCTCATTTTCTAGTCCCTAAAATTACCCTTAGTCTATATCTTATGGTGACTATTGCCCTAAATTACGACAATTTGCCACATTTTCTTACACATATTTCAGCGTCACAAAGGTAACAGAAATAAAATGATTTTACCAAATTTTATTGAAAAAAAAGTTCATTTTTCTTGATAATCCCTATTTTCTTTGTCTTTCCTCATATTCCATCTTATATAAATCAAAACCCAATGCCCAATAATCTACGATAACCTCTGTCAAACGAAATCCCCCTTTTTGATAAAACAAATGTGTATGTTGTGAAGTTCTGACAACGATTTTTGTTACTTCTTTTTGCGTTTTTAGCAATAAAATGCGGTATTTGAGTAGCAAAGCCCCTAAGCCATTTCCTTGATAATGAGGGTGAATAATGTCCCAACTAATAAACGCTGTTGTTTTTTCATGCGGAAAATTAATTCCTCCACAACCCACGATTTTTCCTTCCCATTCTACTACAAAATAAGCTTCTATCTCATTTTCTAAATAAAAAATCAAATCCTTTTCTTCCTCTTTTGAAAAATACTGAGGTGTATTTAAGCGCAGTAATTCCACAACTGCCGCTTTGTCTTGCTTTTGATATTGGCGAATATTTGCTCGAAGCGGATTCAACTTTGGCTTTGCTACACTTTCAGGATTAATGGCTTGAGACATTATTTGATAAATTTCCTGCCATTGCGCTTGATTTTCAAGCATTTGTAGATGCGTTTGAATGGTGTTTTTATCTCCCCGAATGGCGGGACCTGTTTGAGTATTTTCAGGACCAAAAAGAAACACTTTTTGCAAATGACCTTCTATTAAGGGTTGATATACAGACATATCCACAGCATTTGGCAACAGTTGTGCAGAAACTCTGTACAAATAATTGGTGAAATTGCAACAAAAAATCGCGCCTAAGTGAATTTGGCGGCGTTGCATAGAATCAGCGTGGAATACTTTGGTAGAGATTTTTTTTGCTAAATCCGTTACGAAATCCCCATTGCCTTTGTCCTCGCAAAAAATAGGCACATTTTCCAAACTTACCATTTTGTCTTGGGTAAAAATTTGCAAGGGATAAAGTACACCTATTTTTTCGCCCCAACAGCTCAACGCGCTCATTTCCACGCTGCCAGAAGTGTGTAGGCAATACGTTTTTTCTGTCAAATGTGCCCCATTCTCACTTAAAAATTTTGCGGTAGTTTCGATTTGTTGGTCGCTAACGCAAATGAAAACAACTTCTGTATTGTGGTCAAGGCTTGAAATTGCCCCCATTCCTTGAATGTTTTGTGCAAGATTAGGCGTTCTGCTAAAACAAGTTAGCTGAACGCCCTCCATTTGGCGCAAGTGATGGGCTAAATTTGTCCCCAACCGCCCCATACCGACAATGACAATTTTCATATAAATATATATATTTTGGGAGTCCTACAAATGTCATCTTATGTTTGCATAGTGAACCCCAAGCAGAAAAAAGAGGTTAAATAAGCGCCAACTGCGGGAGGGAAAAAAGGGGGCGGAATGTCAGAGAGGATTAACCTCGTAAGAAATGTGGTTTCCCCTCCCCATCAATAAAGCGACCTTGTACAGTTTAGCAAGCTATTAGCTTGTAAGTATTCGGTAATAATTAGTTTATGTTAATGCTTTCACTTAAAATATTGATAATGAGTGAGTTGAAACATTTTCCATTATCAATTATTAATTATCCATTACTTATAAGATACTAGGCAGGCGAAACTGTTAAAACCTAATCGCAAATTTAAAGAAGATGTCACATTTAATCAAATCAAAAACGAAATTAGGTAAGGAGTTGTTGGGTTCCGTAGAAAAAGGGGAGCTAGTGGAATTGGATATGTCTAAATCAGTCTATGTTGGGATAGATATAGAGAAGACTGCCAACAACTATCCTCATGGAAACTTCATCCACATTGTGAAGCTACTTTAACATGGTTAGAACAAGAGATAACTCGACTTCAATCCTGTATAAAGAAATTAGAAGTGGACTTAGAAGAAACTTTAAGTTCCCATCAAAATGAAATAGATTTGCTGATGGTTTTGAGAAATTGGGGTTGTAGGGTTTGCCCGAAGTGGCAATCGCATATATACTAAAAATTTAACAAAACATTAACACATCAGTAAACAAACGGTAAATAACGGTAAGTGTTTTTCATTGATTTTCAAATGTATAACTATTTTACTTACCGTTTGTTTACCATTTACTTACTATCTGTTACCGACATTTTTGTATCTCATTTGTAGTTTAACTGTTTTTTTCGATGGATTATCCATTGGAATATTTAATAATCGTAGTATAAAATTATGTTAAAACCAAGCCTATTGGCACGAAAAACCAAAAAAGGGTATTCGCTTTTTATTCGTTATTATGACGATGAACAGCAGAAACCCGTAGGTTCAGAAACGCTGAACCTCATTGTATCCAAGAATTTCCCCTGCATAGTTGTTCAAAGAATGAACAGGGTCGACAAGGAAACAATGGAAATTGCAGAGCTTATTTTGTTAAAGAGAAAGGCAGAAATCTTGGAGGGGCGGTTTCAAATGAGTTTGTTACCCTCCGAAAAAAAGGAAATTGATATTATGAAATATGTCAAGGAGGTGGTAGCTCAAAAAAAGCATAGTACTTACGATACTATGTTGTTTCATCTTACCGCTTTTTTAGACAAGAATAGAATATGTATTACAGATTCCAAAGGCGTGGAAGCGTTTCAAACGTACCTAAAAAGTCTAAATTTATCTGACACGAGTGTATCTGTTTATATGTCGCGGCTCAAAATTGTGTTTCTTGTGCTAATTGAACGGAAGATTTTCAAGGAGAATCCCTTCGATAAAGTGGAAATTCAAAAGGAAAATAAAAAGCCGATAACCTACTACACATTAGAAGAAGTCAATCAAATTGCAGAAGCGGAAGTAGATGCCAAGTATTTGAATTTGAAGTATGCTTATCTCTTTGCTTGCTGCACAGGGCTAAGGCGTTCTGATATAGTAAGATTAACTTGGAATCAAGTAAAAGGTGG
>JBJXHA010000044.1:0-4968 GCA_046160275.1 Bacteroidia bacterium
AAATTTCGGTGGAATCGCTTGTATTAGAAACAGATAGCCCTTATCTGCCGCCACATCCGCATCGAGGCAAACGCAACGAAAGTAGTTATACCCTACTCGTAGCCGAAAAACTCGCCGATATTTATGACCTCAATTTGCTACAAATTGGCAAAATTACCAATGAAAATGCAATGTGGTTATTCACTAAGCATTAAAAATAAGCTTCGAAACTAGCGGTTATTGATAAAAAGGAATGAATAAAACACTACCCCCTCAGTTGTTAAAGATAACAGGGTTTGCCATAGTTGAAAATGTATTTGACGAGGTGGAAATTGAGGCAATGCTTCAGCTTATTTCGGAAAAATATCCTCCTGCGCAAAGTCATTTCGCACTTCGTTGCTTATTGCTCACTATCCCTACCTTACAAGAGAAGTTGTGGAATGATAAATTCATTTCACTTTTGCATAGTTTTAGTCCTGATTATCAATTAGTAAGAGCAATTTATTTTGACAAACCACCAAGCAGCAATTGGGTGGTAAATTGGCATCAAGATTTAACGCTGAACCTCAAAGAGAAGCGCGAAGTGGAAGGTTTTAGGCATTGGCTGCCCAAAGAAAATTATTATTCTGTGCAGCCACCTCAAAAGTATTTGGACAATTTACTGACTTTTCGGATTCATTTAGATGATTGTACTGCTCAAAATGGTGCATTGCGCGTCATTCCTGAAAGTCACCGCGAAATTAGGCAGATGAAAAGTTTGCCTTCTTCTTATTGGGAAAAGGCAGAAGTGTGTGAAGTAAAAAAAGGAGGTATTTTTATGATGAAACCCTTGCTTTGGCACAGTTCCAAAAGAACCGAAAACCAACAAAGTCGCAGGGTTATTCATTTGGAATTTTCGAGTTTGAAATTGCCTGATAAGTTGACTTTTTATGAAAGGAGTAAATAAAATAGCGGTATAAAAACGCTGATTTTCGAAGAATAGAAATTATTTTTAGCTCAATTTTTATAATGTTCTACATAAAAAAGTTTGGAACTCTTTGAAGAGTTCCAAACTTTTTTAACAGCCTTTTTTTGAATCATCTCTTTGTTTCAAGCTCTCTTATCGTTGAATCACCAATTTCCCATTGGCAACTTTACCTGCTTTTTCAACTTGAAGCAAATAAACACCATCAGAAAGACTAGGCACATTCAAAGATAGTACTTCTTGTGTATAATTTGTACGAGATTCATACAAGATTTTGCCTTGTACATCGGTAATTTTTACAGCTACCTCACCTTCTTCTTCCCCTTTCAAATCAATTTGAAAATCGCCTTGATTAGGATTAGGATATATATTGAAAGATAAACCAAGTTCCTCAGTATCAATATTTGACAAAATAGAAATCAAAATATTTTTGGTAGTAATAGCCGAACAAGTACCGTTTGAAGCCGTAAGTTTTACCGTAAATGTTCCCGTAGATTGATAGGTATAAGTTGGATTTGCGACCAAAGAAGTGCCTTGACTATCGCCAAAATCCCATTGCCAAGCAACCGAACCTGGAGAGCAATTTTGCGCAAAAGACACAGGTACATTTAAAGTTCCCGTAGGTGGCGCAGTAATTCCCGCACTAAAATTCCCTGCGGAACTAATCATAATTGTATCGCTTAGCGTACAACCCAAATTATCTTGTACCGCAACCCAATAAATGCCGGGTTGGTTAACAGTTAAGGTAGGATTCGCGCTTTGGTCTGACCATAAATACAAGTTACCTGGGACACCTCCTACTAAATTAATACTCTGCCCATTACAAAGGTTTTGATTGGGTCCTAAATTAACACTTAAAGAAGAAAGCGTAAGGTTAATACTGTCTTTTCTTGAGCAATTTTGAGCACTTGTTACCGTAAGAATATATAAACCTGGAGTAGTTGCAGTAATAGCCTGTGTGGTGGCTTGCGTTGACCATAAATACGTATAACCTGCACCCAGAGCGGGGGAGTTTTGCAAGCTAATAGGCTGCCCTCCGCAAAGTACTTGGTCAGGCCCTAAGCTCACTTGGAAAGGCGTAGCAGGTTGAATGACTACTGTATCGCTGGCATAACAATCATATTGATTCGTAACCACCACCCAATAAGTATTAGGTGTATTAGAGGTAATTGTTTGACTTTGGTTACTTGTACTCCAAATATAAGAATTACCTGCGCCTGGATTGCCTGCATCTAAGGTAAAGACCCCACATTCAGGGCGGTCAGGGCCCAAGTTTACAAGCGGTGCAAGAACAACCGTTACCGTAACGGTATCCGTAGCGATGCAACCTGTAGGTGTTTCTGCTTTTACCCAATAAGTTGCGGGCGAAGAAACATAAACCGATTGCGTATAAGAGCCAGAACTCCATGTGTAGGTTGTACCTGGGCTGCCTGCACCTGCATTTAATAAGATGGAAGTTCCAAAACAAAGTAAGGTATCATTCCCCAAATCTGCGTCAGGCACAATATCAACCGAAACAAAGACCGTATCACTATAAGAACATCCTGCGTTATCATAAACGACTACCCAATAATCCCCTGTAGTAGTTGGGGCGATTGTTTGCGTATTAGCACTTGTCGACCATGAGTAATTTTTCCCAGGATTTTGCGCGTTCAATACAACCGAGCTATCAGGGCAAACATTGATGTCAGGACCAAGATAAACAAAGGTATTAGAAACTGTGGCAAAAATCGTATCTCTTACAATGACCCCAAAGTTGTTTGTTATCTGCAAGAACACGTTCCCTTGCCCAGAAACGGTAGTAGAAGGGCTAGCATTTAAGGGCGCGTTTGACCAAGAATAGGTAGCACCTGATAGGATAGGAGCTTGAATTACCGCAGGAATACCATTACAAATATTGACATTAGGAATGGGGGTAATGGTAAATTTTTCACCAATAAACACATCATCTACCGCGATTCCATCGGCATTTACTGAGCCATTTGAGGCAAAAGCAATGCGAAACATAACATTCGGTTGTCCAGCCAAAGAAAGTGGTAAAACGCGCTGAACGGTTATCCAAGTGGTTGTGCCTGAGCTTCCTACCAAACCTGTCCAACCTAGTTGTTGCCCGCCCGGTGCCGCATTAATTGTATTATCGTTGTACCAATTATAGAAATCATTTAAGCCCCCTATCGTAGTCCAAGTGCTACCGCCTGAAGTAGAATATTGCAATACGGAACCGTCCATACTAAATTGGCTGTTCCACCAAAGCTTCATTTTAATTTGGGGATTCACAAGCGTAGTAAAATCAAAACAAGGGCTTAACAAGTAAGATTGCTCATTATTATTGTACTTTGTGGCATTAGATAAGCCACCTGTAACCCAAGCATTATTACCTGAAAATGCACCCTGAATTACGGTTTTGGCAGGTGTACCAAAAGCCCAAGTGGATAATGTTCCGCCAGAAGTCCAGCCGGCTTGTCCATTAGTTTCAAAATCCTCAAAATAAGGAAATGTGTTAACGCAAGGTTGAGCGAGCAAGTTTGTCCCCCCAAACATTAACATCCATGAAAAGAGGTAAGTGATATATTTCATAAGCATAAAACAATGATAATCAATAAATAGTGAATAATGAATGGTAAATGACTTCATATTTCTACAAATGGTTTACTATAACATTACAGCACATTGCGCTACGAAAGTACGTATTTTCACCTAAAAAAAGTATATTTTTTGCCTAAATGTGTAAATTTTGCGTATGAATGGTTAGCTATCGCCTAAAAAGTTCGAAACTTTTCGAAGAGTTCCGAACTTTTTAGGCAACAGTTTTCAAAAATCTTACTCCTCTAACATTTCCCCTAAGGCTTCCATGCCTTTTTCTTCAAATTTTTGTAACGCTATTTCTACCTCATTCACAGCGATTTGGTCTTTCTTTTTCAACAAGCAAACATTCTCAACATGAGCCGTTTGTGGAAACATATCCACAGGTTGAATGGCAATCACATCATAAAAATCGCGCATCATATCCACGTCTCTTGCTTGTGTAGCAGGATGGCAACTAATGTAAATAATGTGTTCGGGCAAAGTTTTGAGAATTTGCACAATCACTTTTTTTGCCATGCCCGCACGTGGTGGGTCTGTAATAATGACGGAGGGCGCACCTTCTTTTTTTACTAAGTCTTCTGTCAATACCTTCGCCATATCTCCTGCATAAAAATTAATATGCTGAATATCATTAATTTGGCAATTTTTCTTTGCATCAATTATCGAAGATTCCACATATTCAATGCCCACAATTTTCTCTGCCAAATCTGACACATAAATCGCAATACTGCCCGTTCCCGTATAAAGGTCATAGACAATCTGATGCTTTTCCTGCCCTTCTTTCAAGGTTGATTGCAGCATTTCCTTTGCAACAGAATAGAGTGTATCGGCTTGCGTAGGATTCGTTTGAAAAAAAGAAGTTGGGCTAATTTGGTATTGAAAATTGCCTAAACGCTCGGTGATATAAGGCAATCCTTCCCAGACATGAAAAGGCAAGTCCGAAAAACTAGAATTAAGTTTTGTATTTACAATCCAGATAAAATGCTGAATTTCAGGGAATTTACTTTGAAGATGGGAAAAAATCTCCGCTATTAATTGCTTGTCATCTTTTGCCACAATCAAAGTCAACATCAATTCGCCTGTTGCGGCAGAACTACGAAACATCAAATTTCGAAGGAAACCCGTATGTTCTTTAAAATCATAACAAGTGATGTTTTTTTCGATAGAAAAGTCGCGCATTTCGTTCAAAATTTGCGAAACTAAGGGCACTTGCAAATAACATTCTTCGATGTCAATTAACTTATCGAACACTTTGGGAACGTGGAAACCTAGCACATTTCTGTCCTGATTAATGCCTTTGTCCATGTCCTCACGCGGAATCCACAATTTATTAGAAAAACTAAATTCTAGCTTATTGCGATAGAAAAAATCGTGTTGAACCCCCAAAATTGGGCGGCGTTCCTTCACCTCCACCTTCGCAATTCTATCAAAAATATCAT
>JBJXHA010000045.1:0-12353 GCA_046160275.1 Bacteroidia bacterium
CTCGCGCACAGATTTTGACCTAAAAAATCACCAAGAATTTTCGGGCAAAAAAATCACCTATTTCGATAGTGATTTGAATGAGTCTTATACGCCTTTTGTTATCGAAACTTCCGTAGGCTTGGATAGAACTTTCTTAGCGCATATTTGCAATGCGTATTGTGAAGAAATGGCTCCGACTGCCGATGGTGGGGAAGAATTGCGTACAGTGTTAAAGTTACATCCTTTGCTTGCGCCTTATAAAGTTGCCGTTTTGCCTTTGGTTAGAAAAGACGGTTTGCCTGACATTGCGCGTGAAATCATGAAGGATTTGATGTATGATTGCCTTTGTACTTATGACGAAAAAGATGCTGTAGGTCGCCGCTATCGCCGCCAAGATGCAATTGGCACACCTTATTGTATTACAGTGGATTACGAAACAAAAGACGACAACTGCGTTACTATCCGCGAGCGCGACACCATGAAACAAGAGCGCGTACCGATTGCCAAAGTAAGAGAAATCGTACAAGCAAAATTGAATTGGAGAGGGGTATTAAGTTAATAGTGAAAAGTGAAGAATGAATAGTTAAGTATCTTATATTCAGTTCTTTATATGAAATTTACAAAAAATGCTTATCAAACGATAGTTAGATGAGCATTTTTTGCATTTCAAAGGTTCTTATCCATTAAAAATCATGAATCCATACTACCTCACCAACATTCGCATCAAAGGACATAAATCTTTAGGAGATACGGAAACCTCTTTTCACGAGGGATTAAATGTGATGATTGATAAAAAAGAGGGTGCTGAGGCGCATTTTTTGGATTTTTTAAATGAATGTTTGTTCCTAATGACCAATACAGCCATTCCTTTTTACACTCCTTACACGTCTTTTCATTTGCAGGTAAATTATGAGCAGAATAAGTCTTATCAGATAGAATGTCACAAACGACAAGCGGGATTTCGAGTGGCATTTACAAATACGCAAGCGAAAGTTTTTGAATTGCCTTTAATAAAAGAACATTTTCGCCAAGTAGAAACAGGAGTTTCTAAGGAACTACATTCTCTGTTTGATAAAGAGGCTATTCCTTTCGTTTATCATAAGTTATGTACAGCCAATTTGCCGAAAGATTTACCTTTGTTGGACGTTGCGCATAGCATTCATTTTTCTGAGGGAACGTCCACTGGTTTTTTAGATAAATTTTTAGAGTTTACCATTGATTTGGACTTGGCAATCCAGGCTTTTTTAACGGAGACAAATATTGAAGATAGCCCCACATTCCGCGCATTTTTTCAGGAAAAGGTACAAGAGAGCCTTTCAAAAGAGCTATTAGTCACCTTAAAAAATCTTACTTCTATTCAAGATGTACGCATTAGCCCTCATTTTGAGGTTTATACCACGCCTTCCACTCAAGAAATCAAAAACTTAGTGCTTGAATTTTTGGTTGAGGAAAATTGGGTGTCTTGGGTGATGCTTCCTGATGATATTCAACGAATGTTTTATATGATATGCGAGGTAGTTGGGGTAGATGATGCCATTATTTTATTGGAAGAACCCGAACTTGGCATTTCTTCGCAGCAATTGGCACTTTTAATGGAATTATTACAAAGCCAAGCAGAAAAGAAACAAATTATTTTAACCACTCATTCGCCTCAAATATTAACTACTTTAAGAAAAGAAAACCTTCCTCCCCTTATTTAAACAAAGAAATAGCGAAGGAAAGAAACATAAACCTCGAAAATTTCGTTTAGAGACTACACTTAAACCAAAAAAATATGGAAATCATCAACCGCATTGCACAAAGTCCGTTGATTACCTTTAAAATAGAAGAACATTATCCGAAAGGAGAAAGGGTAATATTAGACATCAAAGACCAATTGTTTATGGGCTTGATATTGAAGGAGAAGGATTTTCGAGCATTTGTGAAGGCGCATGATTGGGCGCAATATCAAGACAAATATGTGGCGATTATTTGCTCGGCAGATGCGATTGTGCCTGTTTGGGCATATATGTTGTTGGCTACGCAATTAGAGCCGATTTGCAAAATGTTCGTCTTTGGTTCTTTGGAAGAGTTGGAAATTGCAGTATTGAACCATGCCTTAGATAAAGTGGATTTTTCAGCTTTTCAAGACAAGCCTATTGTAATAAAAGGTTGTAGCGAAATCAAAATTCCAACCGCGATTTATGTAGAAGTAACCCGCCGTATGCGCCCTTTTGCCAAAAAAATCAGCTATGGAGAGCCTTGCTCTACGGTGCCCTTGTATAGCAAAGGGAAATAGGGTTTTCATTTTACCCTATTATAAAATACAGTCAGTGGTATAAAAAGAGAGTGTCTAAAAAGGCTGATTTACAAAAAAACATAATTCATTTTAACTACCCTTTTATTATGTTCTAAGCTAAAAAGTTCGGAACTCATCGATGAGTTCCGAACTTTTTACGTAGCCCCTTTTTTCTTAAAAAAACTTACGAAGAACTTGGACCTGGCATAAAATCGTAGTCCCCTAGTTCCGAAAATAAGTCCTCTAACGAGGGTAAATCGTCCATGCCAAGTTTATGTGCATAATACAATTCTCGGTTTTTGGCATATCCATACGACTGAAGCAAAAATTCTAAGTACTCCGAAAAGGTAGTCCTGCGGTGATTTTGATACTCCATTCCCATGGTTACCATCATTTTGGGCATGAGCATAAACACCATTTCGTATTGATAAGAAAAAATATCAAATTGGCGAATGTGTTTATTTAACTCTTTGGTATTAAACACTTTACCAGAGATCAATACTTGTGTAGGACCTTTCCATTCGTATTCGTAATTTACGCCCCACGCAGGATGAAACACCTTTTGAAAGGGCAATATCATAATGCTGCCTTCTTCAGAACGCGGCTGTTCCCAATGATAAAAGGGAATGGTTTTTTGCTTATGAGATTTTTGATGACAAGTTAAGCGATTGCTAGGATTTTTGCGATCAACCCAGCGAAGTTGTAAGCCATTACATTGCTTATAAAAATCTCGTACATCTTGTGGCAACTGAAAACCCAAGCGTTTTTCCCATTGCACAAGATACCGCTCGGTAAGCGGCTTACCCTGATAGGTGTTCAAAATTTGCACGCGAGGGTGGTGTTTTAAAGATTCTACCATCTCTGCGAACCTTAGTAAGTAGCTCTTTGCATCCATAAGCACATCTTTTTGATAATCAACGAAAAACACACATTCCTATCAAATATAATTCCACAATCTCTTTTCTTTAAAAAAAAGGGAAGGGAAAACTACGTCAATTTTTCTACAAAAAAACGGTGTCTGATAACAATTATTACTTAGGTTCGAGAATTTTGGTTTGGTTTTTCTTTATATAGCTTTTCTGATTTTAAATAACTAATTTATTGTATCATAAATATACATTTATTTGCTTTAAAATATAATGTAATTAAATATATTAATTTAGTAAAATCAATGAGATAGGACATAATTAGCTTTTGCCTTGTTCAAAAATTGATAGACTTCTTTCCTATAAAAAAGGGAAGGAATACAAGCATTTTTAATTGATTAGCGAAAAATAGTTGCTTGAAAATTATAAAATATTTTCCCCTAGTGCTGTACTGATAAGAAGACCAAATGAATATAAATGCAAAATATTTAGGGATTATCATATATTTTCTAGTGCAGTAAGAATGTACTTTTTTAGATAATATTCTGCTCTTCTATTATTCTTCCATAAAATTCCTATTTCGAATAGTTAAGACATTTGAATATAACAAAATCAGGTTATTATGGCGAGTAAAATGTAAAATTAGTTGAAATATTTTGGCAAAAAATTTCCAAAAAAAATTCTATGCGCTAATGATGTCTTTTTTTTGCCTACAAAATAGGACACGAAGCATTGAATATATAAAAAACACGCCCACAAAGCCTACTTCTTAATTTGGCTCTGTGGGCGCAAGGGTTTACGAAACTATTCTTTTACAACCTTCCCACTACTCACCCGTTTCCCATTTTGCCAAACTTGGTACATATATATACCGCTTGCAGGAGTTGGTAGTTGATATTGTGTTTCGCCTTTTCCTGTTAATTCCAAAGAATTTAATTTCTTACCCAATATATCATATAAAATAACGGTTAAAGGGGCAGCCTGTGCATCATATTGCAAGGTAATTTGTCCTGTTTGCGTAGGATTGGGATAAACACGAAAAGCTACTTTTTCAGCTACTAACTCATTCGATACAGAAAAAACGACTTTGGTAAGGGCATCATTGGTACGAATCGGCGCATTAAAATCAAAGAAAATGTCTGCATGGTTGCTAATTTCTGTATCTACTGGCATATTCGGCTTGGGTTTAATCGCAAACTGCACAAATCCGTGAGATTCAGGTTCATTGGCAAAACTATCTTGCAACATGATATTAGCAAAAACAAAATTAACTATCTCAGGTGCAGAAAACTCCGCATTGCAACTGTGAGAGCTAGAAATAACACGCAAACTGTTGATATCTAACTTACTCGCATCTAATTCATCTCGGATGACAACATTAAAAGCGGTATCAGTTCCCGTATTTTGAAAACGAATGGTATAAAAAAGTTCTTCGTTTGCATCATAAGGAATAACAAGTTGGGTGCGCGAAACCTGTTTGTCATTGGGGTCATAAGCACCTTGTACGGTATCATTCCACGCAAACGAATTATTATAATTATTTATGTCGTTCAGATTTGGCAAGATACTCGCTCCATAAGAATAGAATGTCCCTAGCGGCTCGGTAGAAGGTACGGTAACCGACACGACAAAGGTTTGCACCTCAAAGGGATTCAGCGAGAGATTCGCCCAAGTTAGGTTGCTGTTTAGACTCGATGTAAAAGCAGGTGTTGCGCTATTTGCACTCCAATTGTTTGGATAAGAAAGCACAACCTCCGCATTAGTGATAGGCACACTTCCAATATTTTTTGCTGTAAGCCAAACAGAATGGGTAAATCCAGGTCTTGCAATGCCGCATACCATGCTTATTTCCAAATCTTCCACATTGGGGATAAGTTGAACGGCAAAATCATAATTCCCTGTAATTATTCCACTTCCAATAGTAGGCGTAATACTTTGATTTACAGGCGTTATCGTTTGGCTATTGGGATAAGGTGGGTTAATTGTAATGATATTTTGTACGCCACTATCTAAGGGGAGAAAAAATCCATATTGGGCATTACTTAGGGCATTAAATCCATTGGTACTGTTATGAATCGGGTAGTTACTCAATAAGGCATCATTCCCATCATACAAGTTGTTTTGGTTGGCATCAAAAAATACTTTGGCATCTAAAAGCGGCTTATTACTACACACAGCATTAGGGTTTGTACAAATGGGATAAGTAAAGCCCGCCAAACCCGTGGGAATATTTGGAACACAAGAAATGTAGGCAGTGTCAAATTGGAAACTAGTAAGAGAATTAGGTAAATAAGGCAAACAATTTAATAATGAATTATTACTACAATCCAACCATTGCAAGTTATTGGGTAATGGTGGAAGCTTACTAATCAAGTTGTTCCTACACTGCCACCACTCCAATTTGCTCGGCAAAGTAGTCGGAACTTGTGAAAGCCCAATCCCGCCACAGCCAAGCATACGCAAAGAGTCAGGCAAAGGAGGCAATGCAGTCAAAGCAAAAGCGTTTCCATCTATCAACATAATTTCTAACTCATTTGGGAGAATAGGTAGGCTTGTAAGTGCACTTTGTTGACACCAGAAACCTTTCAAACTAGCGGGTAATTTAGAAATTTGAGTAACCCCCAGAAAAGAACATTTTAAGTAATACAAATTATCAAAATACTCGACACCTGATAAATTGGGGCTTACCAAATTACTACCTATTAAATCTAGCGTCATTTCATTCACAACACTACTACAAGTCGTGTCCATTTGTTGTTGTCCATTAAAACAACTTGGATACTGTTGCATCAAAAAACTCCTAAAACCCGCGTCAGGAATGGTTACATACTGCGCCTGAGAAACTAATTGGGTAATTAATAAAGTAAATAAAAAAACGAACTTTTTCATAATGATTTACGATTTGAAATAAATATAATGGTAAAGGTAATAGGGAAATGTATTATCGTTTAGAAAAAAAAACTCATCGGCTATTTTTGAAGGGCAGGTGGTAATTATTGGAGTATGGGCAGTTATTTCCCCTTTTTTAGGCATTGCTAAGTGTTAAGGTTTAAACAAACTCCTACTTTTATGCCCTAACTATGAAAAAAAGCCCGTACTTTTGCCTTGATTTTTTGCCATGCCAAATACTAAATTTACTTACTTTTTTTATTTTCTGGGAATTGTTCTCTTGTTGTTTGTGTTGCTGCTCAAAAACAGCAATGGTTCTCAAATTTGTATAGAACAAATGGCGTATTTTTTGGCAATGCAAAGCCAAGAAAACACCCAGTTATCGCAAGATTTTTTAGCTGAATATGTTAATAATCAACCCTTTGATGAACATTTTCTTTTAAGTAAAATAACTGCTTATGTGTGTGAAATAGCCGCGCCAACAACGGTAATGTTTTCATTATTTGTCCTCTTATTGCTTTCTACATTGATTGCAATGATAGGCTTGGCAAGTGTTTTTCTAAAAAGTATTTACCTGAGATTCGGTGCGGTTGCCTTGTTTTTGTATTATTTTTCGGCATCAATTATCGAAAATCAGCACTGGTTTTCGCTGGAAATTCGTGGGATTCACTTTGCGCATTTATTTGGCGTAGGGAGTTTGTACTTCTTTTTTCAAAAAAAATGGGGTGGCACACTCATTTTTTGTGTATTGATGAGCCTATTTCACCCTACTTCTGGCTTTGTATTAGGCTTAGTAGAAATCCTTACCGCGCTCTGTTTCACTTTTCAATTCCATCATTTGAAGCCCGAAAAAGATATTTTTCGCTTAGTACCTATTCAAAATATCCGCAACCTTCGCTTCTTTTTCTTGATTTTGTTGCTTTTTAGCTTGATTGGGAATTTTTGGCTAGAAGCGCAAATGGGCTATGTTCCCACAACAGAAATCAACAGTCTGTTATTTTCTCATATTTTTCAATTTCAACGTCCCGAACATTACCTTATTTCACATTTCTCTCTTTATCAACTACTTATCTCTTTAATTCTTTCGACCTTAGCTTTTGCTTATTTTCGTACCTTGCACCTTCAACACGAAATTAGCATTGGTATTTTTTTCGTTTTGATTGGTTTTTTTGGCTGTGTGGTAACGGCAATTGGCTCTCAAGTATTTGAAAATTATTTTATTACCCATTTGCAGTGGTACTCTATTTATGATTATTTGCGATTTTTGGGTCTTATTGCCGCCTTATGTTTTGTAGAGCATCTCATAGAAAGGTTTGCAGGCAAATATGGGCGTTTTTTTGCCCAGCCAATAACCTGGACACAAATTGCCGTTTTATCTGTGTCGAATGGCATTGCCTTTTATTATTATCAAAAACAAGCTCCTAACATCAACGATGAAATAGCAATTTGCCACAAAGCAAATGAATTAACGCCCACTCAAGCCTTATTTGCCTATCCTGCGGAAATCAAAAACTTTATCCCTATGGCGAAAAGAGCCGCCTACCTTCATTTTTTTTGCGAAATTTATCAACCGCAAATTGTGAAACATTGGGCAGAGCGTGTACAAACATTGCATCAAGTTAGCCCCGAAAAACAGCCTTTTGCGAAAACTTTACAGCTCAAAGAGAATTATAAGTTTACAACAAATCAACAAATATTAGCACTTTATGAAAAAGGTATAACGCATTTTATTACTTTTGCATCGGAAAACCCACAACACGCACGTTTGTTGGCTGCCAATCAAACGTATAAATTGTATCAAATTATTCCATAAAGGTAAAATTTAAAGAAATGAATAATTTTTGGCATAACTTAGCCACTTTTATCAGTACAAATAGACAAAGAGTTGTCATCATGATTGGTTTACTAACCCTTCTGATGGGGGGCTTGGCTTATCGTCATGGCTTGGAAATCGCGCAAGATTATGGCAAAATTGTACCGCCAAATGATGAAGATTTCCTGTTTTATAAACAATTCAAGAAAACATTTGGAGAAGATGGAAATGTCGTAGTAATTGGCATTGAGGCGGATTGGCGCAAGATGGAAGTGTTCAACGACCTTTTTGACATGACAGAGGAAGTAAAGAAAATTAGTGGGGTGGAAAATGTGGTTTCGCTTTCACATCTTATTCATTTACAAGCAGATGAAGAAAACGAACAGTTCAAAGTGTTACGCATTTCTGAGCAAAAAGTAGCCTCTCAATCCGAAATGGACTCGCTTGCCTCCCTAATTGATAGCCTCCCTTTTTATAAAGGTCGTGTGCTTGCTGATGATGGAAAAACATCTTTGATGGCAGTAAATGTCAAAGCAAAAGTGCTAGATTCTAAGGAAAAAATTAGGGTATTTGACGCGCTAAAAGCTATCGCTACCAAGTTTGAGCAAAAGCATCAAACGAAACTACATTTTTCAGGTTTGCCCGTGCTGCGCATGACGCTCTCCAAAACACTTCCCAAAGAGTTAGGGCTGTTTTTATTGCTTTCTATTTTCGTTTCTGCGGTAATTTTGTGGCTATTTTTCCGTTCTTTTTATGCGGTACTTGTCCCCTTGATTATCATTTTTATTGTAATTACTTGGGTATTAGGGATTCAAGCGATTTTTGGCTATAAAATGACCTTAGTTATGGGAATTGTACCTGCTTTGGTTACGGTAATTGGGATTCCGAATGGGGTTTATTTAACGACTAAATATCATTTGGAATATGCAGCCCTGCGCAATAAATCGGCGGCTTTGACTTCATTACTCGAAAAAATCGGAATTGTTACGGTAATGACAAACGCAACTACCGTCATTGGCTTAGGGGCAACGGCTTACACTGACATTACGATTTTGCAAGAATTTGGCATCGTTTCAGGTATTGCTATTACGTGCGCCTTTTTTATCTCCATTTTCTTGATTCCGATTATTTTTTCTTATTTGCCCGAACCTGATGAAAAACAATTAAAACACCTTGACAATAAAGCACTTATAAAGTTCCTGAACTGGCTAGGAAGAGCTGTTTTGGCAAATACAGGTAAAATTTATGTCATAACATTGCTTATCGCTGTTGCTTCCATTTATGGTGCAAGCAAGATCGAAACCTTCTCTCGCTTGGCTGACGATGTGCCAAAAGGAAGCGAGTTTATGAATGATTTGGAGTTTATGGAGCAAAAGTTTAAGGGAGTAATGCCTTTTGAGATTTTAATTGATACGAAAAGAGAAAAAGGGCTGCAAAAATTACGTGCGATTGAGGACATTTCCGCCTTACAAGATTCTTTGGATAAATATCCCGAAATCTCAAAAACCTTAAGCCTTTCCGATTTCTCTAAATTTTTAAGACAAGGTTTTATGGGCGGAGGTGCCAGTGAATACGTATTGCCCACTAAAAATGAGTTTTTGGCAATCAAATTATTCTTGAAAAATACTAAGTTTGAAGTCAATAACTTTTCAAAAACGCTTAGCGATTCTACCCAGCAAAAAACGCGTATATCTGGGAATATCGAAGACATTGGCTCGGCGAAAATGAAAATCGTATTGGATAGTGTTCAGAAAGACATTGATGCCATTTTTGATTCGACCTATCAAGTAAGTGTAACAGGAACAACTAAAGTATATGTCAAAGGCAATAGTTATTTGGTTTCTAACCTAATTCAAAGCCTCGTGCTTACCCTCATTCTCATCGCCATTTTGATGCTACTTATTTTCAAAAGCGTTCGCTACATGATATTGAGCATTATCCCCAATATTTTGCCATTAATGATGGTGGCAGGCTTTATGGGCTTTATGGGGATTCCGCTAAAACCTTCTACCGCCTTGATTTTCAGCGTAGTATTCGGCATAGCGATTGACAATACCATTCACTTTTTGGCGGCTTATCGCTTACATCGTCAAAAAGGAGTAGAGAAAAATGAAGCCATCATTGCCACTTTTGACAATACAGGTTATAGCATGATTTATACCTCTCTAGTCTTGTTTTTTGGTTTCGCTATCTTTGTAGCTTCCTCTTTTGGCGGCACACAAGCACTAGGTTATCTAGTCGGCACCACTTTACTGATTGCCTTGTTTAGCAACTTGTTCTTTTTGCCAAGTTTGGTGAAGAATTTTGGGAATTAAATTTATTAAAATCATGAAAATAGATATGCACACCCACATTCTGCCTGAAAAGTTGCCGAAGTGGACAGAAAAATTTGGATATGGCGGCTTTGTGAGCCTAGAACACAAAGAAAAGGGCTTTGCTGACATGATGATTGGGTCAAAGTTTTTTCGGAGGATTGAGGAAAATTGTTGGAGTCCTGAAAAAAGACTGGAAGATAACGCAAAATTTGGCATTGATTTACAAGTGATTTGTACGATTCCTGTCATGTTTGCCTATTGGGCAAAAATCGAACACGCGATCGAAACAAGTCGCTTTTTGAACGACCACATTGCGGAAATTTGTCAAAAATATCCGAATGATTTTGCAGGTTTGGCTACGATTCCTTTGCAAGACCCCGATGCTGCGATTGCAGAATTGGAAAGATGTGTAAATGAATTGGGCTATGTGGGCATACAAATTGGCACGCACGTAAATCAATGGAATTTGAACGCGCCAGAATTGTTTCCTGTGTTTAAAAGATGCCAAGAACTCAATGCTTGCGTGCTTATTCACCCTTGGGACATGATGGGCAGCAGCGAAATGCCGCAATATTGGTTGCCTTGGTTGGTGGGAATGCCTGCGGAAGAGTCGCGTGCGATTTGTTCAATGATTTTTGGGGGCGTTTTTGAGCGTTTGCCTAATTTGCGCGTAGCATTTGCGCATGGCGGCGGTGCTTTTGCAGGAACCATCGGGCGTATTGAGCATGGTTTTAATTCTCGCCCCGACTTGGTGGCAGTTGACAATCCTATCAATCCGCGTGAATATTTGGGGAAATTTTGGGTGGATGCAGCCGTTTTTGACGAGAAATTTTTACATTATATTGTGGATTTGTATGGTGCAAATCGCGTTTGTTTAGGTTCGGATTATCCTTTTCCTTTGGGAGAATGGGAACCTGGAAAAATGATTGAAACAAGTAGTCTTAGCCCAGAAATCAAGCAACAACTCTTAGGACAATCTGCTTTAGCATGGATGGGAAAAGTAATGAATAATGAATAGTGAATAATTAATTTTAGTAAATTAATTGCACTTAAAATGCCTGTTGTATGGGCTGCTTTAGCTGCCCTCCATTGGCAAAAACTTCGTTTTTGCACTGCTGCGGCAGCTGAAGCAGCCGCTACAAAGGTGCGTTTATTTAATTGATTTTAATTATTCATACTCACTACACTGTAAAGGACAATTTCTTATCTTTTTGTGGGCTGGTCATATTGGAAATAGCTTATCAAACCTAGCTTGAACACAATGGAGGATAAGATACTTATGGTTATTAAGCTGGACTCCACTGAGCTTGCTGAAGTGTCGAAATACCGCATGACAACTAGGGCGAAATGCAATAAAACTTAATTTACAGTGTACTCACTATACTTTTTAAGGTAAAATTCAAGCAAAGAAAATAGGGACTTTTGACGATAAATCCCCCTGCTGCTTATTCTGACGAATGAGGGGCAGGGGGATTTTTATCTTCCGCCTCCTCCGTTTCATACAAAGCCAACATTCTTCTCATGCGCGATTTCATTTTTCTAACCAAATGATTGGGACCTCGCACCTTCATCGCTTCGCCAAAGCTCAAAATTTCGCGCTCTAATTCAAAATTCCAAATGACGGTGATGCTAAAAATCAAGCTCGTTTCTGTTTCTTTCAGCACCGTTTGCGAAGGATGAATCGGCTTAGTTTGAATATAAGAAGCTTCTGGTTTTATAATTTCTAATATCACACAAATAGGTTTTTGGTCTTTCGTTTTACTCACCCCAATCACATCGTCAAAAAAATGCTCGGCATCAAACCCTTCTACTTCCTGAAAAGGCTCATTCGTTAAATACTGCACGTCTATCATTCTATCCAACGCCCATACTTGAATTTGCTTGTTTTTTTTTACCATGCCTAGCAAAAACCAACGGTTGCGGTATTCTTTCAATAAATAAGGATAAAAAATCAAACTGGTAGATTTTTTTGCTTTAAAAGATTGATATTCAATCATTAGGCTTACCTTTTTTATCAGAGCCTTATGCAACATTTCTATCCAATTTAAGCCTTTGAGGAGGTCATTTTTTTCAAGATGTAAGTAAGATTTTTCCTTTTTCTTGTGAACATGAATTTTGTCCTCCAATTTACTCACCATCGTTACCAATTCGCCAAAATAGGCAAAACCGCTAAATTGCTTCAACATTGCCACCACCTCACTCAACCTGTCCAA
>JBJXHA010000046.1:0-12413 GCA_046160275.1 Bacteroidia bacterium
GCGGCAGTATTCGTTTTCGGATTTACGGCAGTACGCGCTTCCTCCAAAAATTCGGGGGCTTTGCGAAAACCCACAATCGTGTGCAACAAACTCCCTCTAGGATTGAGAAACAAGAGCGTAGGATAGGCATTTACCTTGTATTTTGCGGCAACATCGGGGCCTTCGCCCTTTTCCATGTCCAATTTCACATTGATAAAACTTTCGTTAAAAAAGTTCGCCACTTTTTCATCAAGGAAAGTGGTTGCTGCCATCATTTTACAAGGACCGCACCATTCGGTAAAAGCATCTATAAAAACGAGCTTTTTTTGACTACGAGCAAGGTCAAGCGCTTCGTCTAAAGAACCATGAAAAAAGTTGATACCTTTGGCATCGGGAGCAGGTGTTTTTTCATCTTTGAGCTGTGCTTTTGCTGAAAGGGTGAAAAACATCAAAACGCCTAAAAAAAGAAATGGAACGCTTCGCATAAAGTTAAGTATAAATGAATATTAGAAGGTTTAAAATACAAAATTACGAGCTAATTTCTTGATAATAAAATAGAAAGACCAAAACCTCATCTTAAATGATAAAATTTTATTCGTCCTCGTTTCCGATTTCAGAAATTTGCTCTTCCCAGCCCATTTTTTCTTTGTAAAAAGAATAGTAGAGAATGCCGATTGCCATACAAATAAATACATGATAAAGGGAACTCAATCCTGAAGAAATGACAGAACTAATGACAATGACCATTTTTTCGCCAATGAAACTTTTTAGACTTAGGATTAATAAGGAAAAGAGGCTTTGTGGGATGCCTGTTCCAAAAGAACCAATAAGCGCGAGGAGAATAATAGAAACGGCTGCCATCCACCAATTTCCTTTGGTAAGGCTAAAACTACGCGAAAGTGATTCGCCCAAATTACGGTTCTCGGCAATCGCAACAACCAGTAACAAACTAATAGGGACAAGCAAATAAAGTCCTGGTATGATGAATAAAGAAAAACCTAACATTGCAAGAATAGACCCAATAATATTATAACCGATAAGGCGCAATAATTCAGAAGAGGCTTCTTGATACATTTCTCTATCGGATAAACTTTCTTTCTTACCCTCGGCATATCGTTTCATGTAAAGATATACGCAAGCGGCTGAAAAAGAAGAAAGTATAAAACTAATCAAGATAATAGCGATAAATTGCCAACTTCCATAAATTTGTATAACAAACTCATTAGAAAGTTTTTGCAAGTTTTCAACGTCTTTTTCCTCAAGCAATTTTACTAGTTTTTCTTGAAATCCTAGCTCCTTGATTCGATATTGAAAAAAACCTGAAACAATTCCAAATGCCATATACGCAGGAGTTATATAAGCAAATACCATTCGCCATAATGGTTTCGCCTCTTGCAGCGCGAAATTAATAGTATCTTGAATCACATCACCAATATCTCTTCGTTTTTTAAGTTCCATCATCTTAATTGTGTGTTATTGCGTAAATTGTAGGACAAAATGTGGGGCAAAGATAAAGACTTTTGAGAAAAGAGAAAGATTTGTTTTTAGGGACAATCAATCAAGTATTCCCAACTTGTATTTTTACTAATATTTCCCACAACTTTAACGGTAATATAACCTGAGCGACTATTAAATTTAATTTTATTGACATCAAGCGTTTTGGTCGTAGAGCCATATATCTCGAACACTTTGCGATAAGTTGTATCTCTTCCTTCATAAATCGTCATGCGGTCAGGAATATCGAAAAAATGATAATGTAAATCAAAGGCCCCGCGATATTTGCCCATTGACCAAACGCGCACATCCACCACATTTGCCCCTGAACTTGCGGGTTTTCCACAAGGTTCTAGTACTTCTTCCACAGGTTCGGGATCGACATGAATCATGATTTCCCTTGCCTTATCTGAAATTCGCATCAAGGTTTTCACCCGTTGTTTGATAAATTTCGTTGCCGTTTTGAGTCCTTTTTTGCGAATAATCAGCGTTACAGAATCCGTTCCTTGCAAAGAATCGAAACAAACAGCTCCTGTATTGTCCGTATATTGAACTAAATCGCGGTCTTTGAGGCGCAAGGCAACTTCGGCAGTAGGCACGCGCTTTTTCTGCTCATCTATTACAAAAAAACACAAGCCTGTGCGCGGCTTAGGTTCAGGTTTTTCGGCAATAGGGGGAGTTTCTGTAGCAGTAGGAGGCGTTTTTTCTTCTTTTTTAACAGGAGGTTTTGGTTCTGTTTTTTCGGGGATTTCACCCTTTTTTGGGCAAGAAACTGTATAAATCCACTCTGTTTTTTGCTCTGTATTTCCCTCTATTTTTACGGTAATCTTATGTGATTCAGCTTCATACACCAAATCCTCTAAGATACCTTCACCTTTCATTTCTCCCGAACGATAAATGATCGCACCTGTCGTATCTTCCCCATCATAAATCGTGATTTTATCAGCAATCTGCCCTAATTTATAATCAAAATTAAACGTGCCAGGGGCAAAACCCATCTCCCAAGTGCGAATATCCGTTTTTGCCGTGCCTTTTACTCTTGTCCCACACTTTTGCGTAGGAAAGGAATTTCCTTGTGTATCGGAATGTGTGATTCCCATATAAACAAGCAAAAAAGAAAAAATAAGATGTAGCATATATTTAGTAGTTGATAGGTGATGAGTCAGTAAACAATCAACGGTTATCAGTAAACAGGGAATTGTGATCAGTATGCAAAAATAGGATTTTGATAATGAGCCTTATTTTGCAAAAAATCTGTAAACCTAGTAGTAAAAGAAACGCCATTTTTAGCAGTTTATTTTAATTACGAGACACAAGCATTTCCAGTTATTACTTCTCACTTATTACTTGCCTACTATCCTTTTAAATTATTTACTTCGCTGATATTCACTGTTTTAAATTGCTTGTAAAACTGAAGAATAATGGACAATGCTACTGCCGTTTCCGCCGCTGCCAACACAATCACAAACAATGCCGCCATTTGTCCATCGTTAGTTTGGGGTTGATGTTGAGAAAACGTTACAAAATTGATATTTGCCGCATTGAGCATCAACTCAATGCCCATCAATGCCATAATCGTATTTCGGCGTGTGAATAGCAAAAAAATGCCCACACTAAATAATATCGCGCCAAGTAATAAATAAGGTATCATTCGCTAAGGGAAGATGAAAATAATTGATACGACAAATTTACAGTTTTTTTTGCATTTTTGCAGCCAAATTTAATGGTTATCAACAATTACATGGAAAAATACGTACTTATTTTGGGGGCAAAGTCGGACATAGGGCGTGCTTTGGCGCGAGAATATGCGGCAGCAGGGTATCATATTTATTTGGCAGCGCGAAAGGTGGAAGAGATCGAAGATGATGCCAAAGATTTGCAGATTCGTTATGGCATTAAGGCTTCGGCTCATGCCTTTGATGCAACAAAATACGAAACGCATCTTTCTTTTTATCAGCAATTTACCTCGCAGCCTGATACTGTGATTGCCGTTTTTGGGGTTTTATATGAACAAGAAAAGGCGCAAAACGACTGGCAACTTGCCTTGAACACAATGAAAGTGAATTATGTGGGAGCTGTTTCTATTTTGGAAATTGCAGCACGTAGCATGGAAAAGCAGCAAAGCGGAACGATTATCGGCATTAGTTCGGTGGCAGGAGATAGGGGTAGAGCCAGTAATTATTTATATGGTAGTGCCAAAGCGGGTTTTACGGCTTATCTTTCGGGGCTGCGCAATCGTTTGGCAAAGGCAAATGTTCATGTTTTAACGGTGAAACCGGGTTTTGTCAAAACGGCGATGACGCAAAACTTGGCACTTCCTCCCGTTATCACAGGGCAACCCCAGCAAGTAGCGAAAGATATTTTTAAGGCGGCACAAAAAAAGAAAAATGAGCTTTATACTTTATGGATGTGGAAATATATTATGTTAATCATCAAAAGTATCCCCGAATTTGTGTTTAAGAAAATGAAATTGTAGGTGGAGTTTATATTTTTCTTGTTTTTAATTGCCATGCACATCTCATAAATGAGGTTATTTATTGATACATTATGCCGCATCTTTTTATTCTTTTCAGTCTTCTTTTTTGTTTTAACATGTTTGCTCAAAATACGCAATATCCTTTAACTCCTTTTGAGTTAAACAACCAAAAATCAGCTACTTACGAGGAGATAATTACTTATTATCAAGGCTTGGCAAAACAATCGCGTTTTGTTACAATGCGAGAAATCGGCAATTTTTCAAAGAAGAAAAATAGTACTGTATTACGCACAGATATTGGTAAACCTTTGCATCTTGTATTGATTAGCAATGATAAAAGTATAGAAATTTCTCGCCAAAAAGGAAAGGCTATTTTGTTCATTAACAATGGCATACACCCTGGCGAACCCGAAGGTATTGATGCGAGTATGATGTTGGCAAGAGAAATCCTTGAGCAGCAAGAAAAAGACCTTAGTTTGCAAAAAAAGCAAGGCAAAAAAGGAACTAACACCCTGTTAGATAAGGTAACAATCGCAATTCTTCCTGTTTATAATGTTGATGGCTGCTTAAATCGTGGTTCTTTTAGCCGCGCCAATCAAAACGGACCAGAAGAATATGGTTTTCGTGGAAATGCCCAAAATTTAGACCTCAACCGAGATTTTGTGAAATGTGATAGCCGAAATGCCTTGTTATTTAATGAGGTGTTTACTTATCTTAAACCACATATTTTTGTGGATACGCATACTTCTAATGGCGCGGATTATCCTTATACGATGACATTGATTCCTACCCAAAAAGACAAGTTACCTGCTGTTCTGGCGGAACATTTAACGCAAAAACTCCTTCCTTACTTGTATGAAGAAATGGCAAAACGGAGCTGGGAAATGTGCCCTTATGTGAACGCAGACGAAACGCCCGATGGCGGAATTTATGGCTTTTTGGATTTGCCGCGTTATTCCACAGGATATGCAGCTTTGCACAATGCGATAGGTTTTATGCCTGAAACGCACATGCTAAAACCTTTTGTGGATAGGGTAAAAAGTACTTATCAATTTTTGGACGTTGTATTGCAGTATGTTCAGGCGAATCAAGAAGTATTAGTGGAAGTAAAAAAGCAAGCCGATGCGCAAACTCAAATGCAAGCACATTTTCCCATTCGTTGGGAATTGGAGGCGCAAAAAACCGATAGTTTGCTGTTTAAAGGATATGAAGCAAAATATAAACCGAGTTTAGTTTCAGGTTTGCCACGTTTGTATTATGACACATCTGCCCCTTATGAAAAAAACATTGCTTATTGGAATACTTATAAAAGTAGTTTAACCGTTTCTAAACCAATAGCTTATATTATTCCACAAGCATACGACAAGGTAATTCGCTTATTAGAAAAAAATGGAGTAGAAATGGAACGTTTGACAGAAGATAAGGTTTTTTCTGTAGAAATGTACCGCGTTGAACAGTATGAAACTAGCCCTAAACCCTACGAAGGGCATTATCTTCATTCCAAAGTAAAAGTGAAAATCGAAAATCACACAAAACGCTTTTATCAGGGAGATTATGTGGTAAAAATGAATCAAACCGCAAACCGATATCTTGTGGAAACCTTAGAGCCGCAAGCGCATGATTCTTTTTTTGCATGGAACTTTTTCGATGCGATTTTGCAACAAAAAGAGCATTTTTCAGCCTATATTTTTGAAGATTTAGCGGCAAATTTATTGGCAAAAGACTCGAACCTAGCAAATCGCTTGGCGGATGAAAAAGCAAAAAATCCTGAATTGGCAAAAAGCGCAGAGGCGCAATTGGAATGGGTGTATAAAAATTCTCCTTATTATGAGCCTACTCATAATTTATATCCTATCGCAAGGCTGATGAAATAAAACTAATTCAACGAAATGAAGGGCATTCCTTGTGGAATACTTTGGTGAAAGGCTAAAGGAAAAATATCGAATTTGACGAATTTTAGGAGGGGAAATTGCGAGAGAACATCAAGCACTTCATCTTCATTGGTAGCCACAACAATCGCCCATAAACGCGAACGATTTAACGCCAGTACATAATTGGCAATTTTGCCTTGCTCCATGAGGCGATTTACGGTAGCTCTTTGAGCTGGAATAAGCGCAACAAAATCCGCCGTTAAAATAGGAGGCAATGAAAAATCTATCATGAATTGTGCCATATACGATAAGGGATAGGAATGTGATATTGTATTTGAGCAAAAACAAAACCAATTTTGTAGGGCTGCCAATTTGACAAGAAAATATCTGTAAAAAAGAAAATGTATATCACAAAAACAGGTTGATTATCCTTTCAAAATGAACGGATAATCAACCTGTTTTAAGCAATGGATAATTAATAGTTGATAATGTAGAATAATTTCAACTTCCTTATTATCAATATTTTGGGCAGAATATTAACATAAACTAATTATTACCCAATACTTATCAAGTAACAAGTAATAAATTAATCTCTATTTCTTACGCTATGGTGATTATTTTTTGTGTCAAAGTTGACTTGTTTGCCAAATTGAGGGTTACGTTTTTGTGCCAAAAACTCCAAACGTCCTTTCAATTGTGACTTGTCCACCATCAATTTATCTTTACCAAAAACGGCATCTTCTCTTTTCAAAAAATTAATGTCGTATTCAGGACTCATCACAATTGCCTCTTCAGGGCAAACATCTTCGCAAAATCCGCAAAAAATACAACGCAACATATCAATCTCAAATACTGCGGGATAGCGTTCTTTGATGTCGGTTGTTTCTTCTGCCTGCATACTAATCGCAAGCGGAGGACAGGCACGCGCACACAAGCCGCAAGCTACACAACGTTCTTGCCCTTTTTCTGCAACCAAAACAGGTCTGCCACGAAATTCAGCCCCCAATTCAATTTTCTCTTCAGGATATTGAATGGTAACTGTAGGTTTAAAAACGTGCTTGATAGAATACAACATTCCTTTAAAAATTTCAGGGAAATATAACTTTCCACTGAAATTTAATTCACGTTCACTTTTATCGCCTTTAATGATTCCCATATACGATTGACAATGAAGAATAAAATGAAAAAATGCGAGATTTTTATATGGTAAAAAACGCGAAACACCTCGCCTTTGTTTTCGCGTTCAAAGATAAGGCTAGTATTTTGATTGCGCAAATTTTTTGCAAAAATTCAAGTCAAACTAGAAGATATTACTCTTTTTTTTCGGGAGGTGTCTTAGCGTTCTCCAAAAAAGAAGTCAAAATTTTCAACATATTGCTTGCTAACCAGCTTGTTTCTGCTTTGATAATAAATTCCAAAAAAGTATTTGCCTGCGAAACGATGTGGTCAAGTCGCTCTACGGATTCTATGAAATTTGCCCTTTCTTCGGGGTCTTCTTTGTCGTCTATGGCTTTTACCTCCTTCAATACCTGCAAAATAGGGGCAAGTTCGCGCTTTTGGCGTTCTTGAATAATTTGCCTAGCTACACGCGCCATATCTTTTTCTGCCACAAAAAACTCTCGCCTTTCGCCCGCTTTGTGAACTTTTCGTGCTAATCCCCAATCAATCAAAGCACGCAAATTCATGTTCGCATTTCCACGCGAAATATTTAGCTGCTCCATGACATCTTCTGCCGATAAAGCTTCTGGAGCAATCAGCAACAAGGCATGAACCTGCGCCATCGTTCGATTTACGCCCCAAGACGTACCCAATGCGCCCCACGCTTCTATTAACCTTTGTTTTGCGTCTTTGATTTCCATTGATTTTTGATTTTCCGAAATTGTGATGAAATGTGATGAAAAACGAAATAGGGGTAAAATTCTCCTTTTTTAATATAAGACTGAACGAAAACAATAACTATTGAGTAAAGAGAAATGTTTGATTTTTCTGCGAAGCCTTATTTTTTATAATTTCCCCCCAAAAATATATTTCTATTCTCAAAAATATTTTTCCTATCTTTGAAAACCAATCTATCTTAATGCTTATTTCTGAATGAAACAGTTTATTTTTACTTTTTTATTGGGGGCGAGTTTGTCCCTTCTTGCGCAAAATACAGGTACGATTACGACTCCCCCAAGTTTTCCTGTGCGTACTGCCGCAGAATGGGAGGAAATTCAAACGCTTAATATTACTTGGACGAGTTACACAAGTGTGCTGCGAGAAATTGTACGAAATGCACAAACGGAATGTAAAGTAATTATTGCCTGCACAGATTCGAACACGGTAAAAAGCTCATTAACGGCGAATAATATCCCGCTTACGAATCTTGTTTACCTGCAACAACCTTATAACACTGTGTGGGCAAGGGATTATTCTGGAAACACCGTTTACAAAAATGAGGTAGAAGATTTGATGATGGTGGACTGGATTTATAACCGTCCACGCCCCAAAGATGACACAATGTCGCAACGTATTGCCCGTTATTTAGACATTCCCTATTATGCTACGAAGGTTTTGCCAAATGATTTAGTAAACACAGGTGGCAATTTTATGTCTGATGGGCAGGGAACAGGATTTGCCTCAAAGTTGGTATTAGAAGAAAATCAAGGAACAGGATACAGCTTAGGCATGAAAACAGAAGCCGAAATTGATACAATCATGAAGAAATTCATGGGCATAAATCGTTACATCAAAATGGAAACCCTGCCTTATGATGGGATTCATCATATTGATATGCACATGAAATTGTTAGATGAAGAAACGCTTTTGGTGGGAGAATATCCGCAAGGGGTTGCCGATGGACCCCAAATTGAAGCGAATTTGCAATATGTTCTCGCTAATTATAATTCTGTTTTTGGTACACCTTATCGTGTAGTAAGAGTAGCAATGCCGCCAGATAATGGTGCTTATCCCAATACAACAGGCGATTATATGACCTATGCCAACAATGTTTTTGTCAATAAAACGGTGATTGTTCCTACTTATAATCCTCAATATGATAGTACAGCTTTGCGTATTTTGCGCGAAAATTTGCCGGGCTATAAAGTCGTTGGGATTCCTTGTAATAGCATTATTTCGGCAAGTGGCGCATTGCATTGTATCACACATTCTGTTGGCGTAAATGATCCTTTATTAATTGTGCATCAACCCAAACATGGAAGTTTGTATTCAGGTGCGAATAATACCTACGATTTGAAGGCAAAAATTCAGCATAAATCGGGCATTAGTACTGCCGTAGTACATTATAATACGGGCGCAAATCCAACCTGGCAAGTGGCAAGCATGACCTTGACAAATCCAGCCCTAGATGAGTGGTCGCTCACTTTGCCTTTAATTGTGAATGACACCATTCATTATTACATTGAAGCAACGGCAAACAATGGAAAAATGCAAGTTCGCCCAATGACTGCGCCAACAGGTTATTATACCTATTACCCTTACAGCATCGTGGCGAATGAGCCTATCGTAGAAAAGGTTGATTTTCAACCTATTTTCCCAAATCCTGGAAAAGCGATTACTTGTTTTCCTGTGCAGATGAATCAAGCTACAAGCGGCTCTATCAAAATTTATGACATGATAGGCAAAGAAATCGCCACGATTCATGAAGGATTGCTTCCCGCAGGAGATTCTAAATATTTTATAGATGCAAGTCAGTTGATTTCAGGAACTTATATGGTAATCCTTCAAACTGAAAATCAAAAACTGGTGCAAAAGTGGATGGTGAGATAAAAAAGAAGAAAATAGACCAGAAAAACAGTTGGGTAAACATTTATTGTTTGTCCAACTGTTTTTATTTACCAAGAAAAGCCTATCTTTGCATAAAACCTATCACAAATAATTCCATTTTTATGCAAACAAATCGCCTTATTTCGCTGCTATGCTTGTGCCTCCCAATGTTAATGTGGGCGCAAACCAAAACTAAAGTTTATACTTTTGCTGCAAACGAAAGCCCTAGTTTTTTGGGGTCTGATTTTTCGTTAAATGCCAAAGGAGAAGCAGGCTATCTCATTCCTCTTTATGTTCATACAGGAAAAGATTCCGCTTATCACTTGCAAACCCCCAAAGGTAAAAAAGGAGCGTATCTGCAACAAGGCGCAGTTTTTAGCAATGAACATCAATATGGGGTATATTTTATAAGCAAACAGCCTCAAAAAACAGAATTAGTGGAATTAAATGGGAATAGTAGGATGATTTTGGGCGAACCCACCGAAAACTCTACCTTCTCCGATGATGGAAAAGACTGGGTAGCCGTCTGTTATAAAGATTCTTTTGACGTAAAAGAGAAGCGAAACTATATTTTAGCTACGGAATTTCATCCCAAAAATGGAAAATCACTTACCATGAAGGGATATGGCTATGCAAAAATCACCACAAAGGGCTGGATTGGGCTGACAACTTATAAAGGAAAAGGCTATTTGCGCCATGAAAATGGAAAAATAGAAGCTTTCCCCTGCATTTCTAGCGATTTTTCTTATCTTGAAGTCATTCATGGCGATAAAGTTCGTTTTACCTATCGACAAGATGCCAATACAATTGCCTTATATGAAGACGGTGCGGTGCATCATTTCCCTTCGTGGAACACAGAAATTATTCCTGCGGAGGCGGAAATGGGTTGGGTAAAAGTGAAAAAAGTAGGGGTAGAAGAACTTGTAATTGATAATAATGAAGAGCTTAGTACAAAAGGTAAGCAGAAGAATAAAAGAAGACGAGGTGCGGAATCAGAGTCGCAACAAACAGCAGATTCCTTAATGGCTTATGCAAATGCTGCGGCAATGGTGGACTCTGCTGCTGCTGCAATGCCTGAAGCAACAACAACCGAAGAGGATTGGGACGATGAAAAAGATGATGCCGTAAAAGGAGGGGAACGTAAAACGGAAGAAAGCGTTGGCTGGGATTTGCATTTTAGTAATGGGCAAGAGGCAAAAAATGTTGTAGGCTTAGAAAAAGCGAGTTTGCATTATGATGCCGCAAGGAAAATATGGTTTTGGCTTACAATTGAAAATCAAACGGCCTATTTGCACAATTCAAAGGGCGAAAAATGGGGACCTTACGCTTGCAATGCTAAGAGTTTTTGGCGCGAATATGGTAGCAACGAGGATTTTGTCTATCCTATCCCCCATAAAAAAGAGTTAACTTTGCTTTTTTGCCAAGAGGGAAAATGTAGCAGTAGAAAAATAACAGGAAAATTTGAAACTACTGTCGATATCAATGGAAAAACATACACAAAAGTGGCTGAAAAAAATCAAAACTCTGTTTTGTATTCGGCTACACAGAAATATACTTTGCCTAGTTCGAAAATTACAGATATTTTTGCCAGCCCTTCGTTCAAAACTTACGGTGGAATGTGGGACAATCACCTTTGGATAAGTGATGGTTATTCCTACCCTTTTCCAATTTTGGGCTGTGATTATGATGAAAACACGAAGGAAGTTGTTTGGTTAGGATTGGAGGAGAGGGAAGTGTATTTATATCGAATGAAAATAGAGTAAAAGTAATCCATGCGAATCATCTCAGGTTTTTTAGGCGGTCGTGTGCTAAAAGTGCCAGCAGGTTTGCCTGTGCGCCCGACTACGGATAAAATGAAAGAAGCTTTGTTTAATATTTTGGCAAATCAATTCGAGTGGGAAGACTTGAAAGTGATGGATTTGTGCTGCGGAACGGGAAGCCTTTCGCTAGAATTTATGAGCAGAGGCGCGAAGGAAGTCATTGCCGTTGATAAAGATAGAAGATGTGTGAAAACGGTCAAAGATTTTGCGCAACAACTTGAATTAGAAGGCTTACAAGTTATTCAATCAGAGCTAGGAAAATGGATAAAAACCTTTGAATTATCCGAAACGGAAGCAAAATTTGACATTATTTTTGCCGACCCTCCTTATCATTTACCCAATCAAACGGAAATGATAGAAACGATTTTGGCAAAAGAATGGCTATCCGAAGAAGGCTGGCTTATTTGGGAGCATAGCAGTTTGATTGCCTTTGATTCCATACTAGGCTTTTGCGAAGAAAGAAAATATGGCTCATCGGCTTTGTCTTTTTTTAGAAAAGAGGCAAGATGATTTTATGCAATTTAGTTAATAATCAACACTTTATAATTATATTGGTTTACAAAAAATGAAAACATTATTTCAACAGTTATTAGCTTGGTTTTCATGCAAAAAAGAAGAACAAAGGGCGGAAGAAAACCTAAACGATTTTATAGAAAAAGAGCATATCCCATTTCGTGAAATAAACGATTTTACAGAAAAGGAGCATATCCCATTTCTTAAAAGATACCAAAACCTGATAGCCTCTGCTAAAATTAGCGAAGCCATTGAACTAGCGGAAGCATATCTTGAAAATCATCAAATAAGGAATGAAGATACAAGTGAAGTACTCGTCAAATTGAAAGCGAAATTTATACAGGGGGGGGGAAATTATAGGTTAGATGCCAGTACAAATGAAGAGTGGATTATAACCCAAAATCAGGTTGGATTTGGTTTATTGGAGTTAAATTTTGAGGAAGAAGTGCAAGAGAATGAATTTAAGGAGCAAAAAGTAGAAGAAAATGTAGCGCA
>JBJXHA010000047.1:0-10268 GCA_046160275.1 Bacteroidia bacterium
CTCCTAGTGCTAGTGCAAAACTACACATTAACGCCACAGATAGAGGACTCCTTATCCCAAACGTTGCCTTAACTAGTACCAATGTTGCGGGTCCAATTACCGCCCCTGCGACTTCTTTGCTGGTTTATAATACGGCAACTGCGGGAACTTCTCCTAATGATGTAACGCCTGGTTACTATTATTGGGACGGCACTAAATGGGTGCGTTTCCAAGATAATGCTGGAATAGATTGGCATATTTTGGGAAATGAAGGTACATCTCCCGCCACCAACTTTGTAGGAACTACTGACAATCAGCCACTTGCATTTAGAACAAACAATACAGAAAAAATGCGTTTGGTAAATGGGAATGGAGACAATGGTTTATTGGGTGTTGGCGTTCCTTCTCTTCCTGCCGCTACTTTCACCAACATCGACCCCTTTGCTACCATTATGGCTACGGGCGATGGTTTAACTTTTGGGGATATTGTTACAGCAACGGCAGGGAACAATACTTTTTCTGGATATTTCCTATCAACTAAAGCAAGAGGTACACTTACAGCACCCACACTTGTTCAACAAGGAGACCTCCTTTCTGCTTTTGAGGCTTGGGGGCATGATGGGGCAAGTTATTTGGTAGGAAGTGGTCTCTATTCTATAGTTGAAGCTACACCTGGGGCAAATGATATGCCGACTGCTATGACATTTAGCACAACTCCTGACGGAACAGCAAATCCATTAGAAAGAATGAGAATTACCAATGCAGGAAATGTAGGAATTGGAACTTCTGCTCCCTTGGGAAGATTACATATAGAATCTACGGGTATTCCCAACATTGTTTCTCGTAGTTCCTCAACGGTTGGCACGTGGATGTCTTTAGGAAATAGTAGTGCGGGCGGTCAATGGTTTGGCTTGATTAGTACAGGTAGCGCAAATGGCGAAGGGGCAGGAAAGCTTTTGTTTTCTCGCAATTCGGCTGTAACTACCACTACTTCACATTTTATGGTCTTTGACCATGCCAATACCAATATCGGAATGGGAACAAATAATCCCGATGCAAGCAGCCGTTTGGATATTAGCTCTACCACAAAAGGTGTGTTATTTCCAAGAGTTGCCCTTACTGCTACCAATGCAGCAGGGCCTATCACATTACCCGCAACGTCCTTGTTTGTATATAATACCGCAACTGCAGGAACTGCCCCTAACGATGTAACACCAGGTTATTATTATAATTCGGGTACAAGTGCAGCTCCCGTTTGGACACGATTAGGAAGTGGTGGAAGCGGATGGGGTTTGACAGGAAATAGCAGTACTACTGCTGCTACTAATTTTATCGGAACAACCGATAATGTGGATTTTGTAACGCGCACGAATAACACAGAAGTTATGCGCGCAACGAACGCACAAAAACTACTGATTGGTCTAACAACTCCCTCAGCTCCTAGTACACAAAAAGTGGAAATTTTGGCAGGTACGGGCGATGCTTTATATGCACACAGCCCTAATGTGGGTGGCTGGTTAGGCTATGAAACTAATTTTACGGTGGGTACTGCGGGATCCATTCAGGGGGCGGGTGTATGGGCAGCTAACCCCGCTGCGGGTTATACAAGTTTTTATGCACAATCTTCAGGTTCTGCTACTGTAGCAGCAAACATCAACTTTTCTAATGTTTGGATGGCTTCTTATAACCTCGTAGATAATAGTAGTGCCTCTTTTAATCCCTCAGCATTGTATGCTCAACTAAACAATACAAATGCAACAATGGGGGCAGGACTTTTCAAAAATGCAATATATGCCTATAGCAATAGAGGCACGACTGCAGGCAATCCAGGTTATACTGTAGGGGTAAATGGGCTTGCAAACTCTCAATTTGAAGACGCGATTGGCGTAGTGGGGCGGGCTTTTTGTAGTAGTGGCTTTACAATTGGGGGCTATTTTGAAGGGAATACTTACCCTGGTATAAATTCAGCCTATGCTTATGTAGGTGGGAATGATGGAACAGGTGCCACCAAAATTGAAGGTACAGGATCTGTTTCAGAAATTATACCTACCCCTAATCATGGTCGTGTGAAGTTATTTTGTCCAGAAGCACCTGAATATTGGTACCAAGACTACGGAAGTGTAAACCTCGTGAATGGTTTTGCCCATGTAGAATTAGACCCTATTCTTGCTGAAATTGTTGTGGTAAATGAAGAAAACCCTATTCGCGTATTTGCAACCCCTGTAAATATGTTGTATTTTGAAGGTGTAACTATTACAAATCAAACAGCAACAGGGTTTGATTTAGTAGAGCTAAATGGGGCTACGCATAGTGGTAAAGTGGATTATCAATTAATTTGCAAACCGAAAACGAATTTTGGTCAGGGTCGTTTCCCACAAGGAAGAGGTCCTGCTTGGTTAAAACCTGACATGGAGCCAGCCACAGCTAAAGCAGCAAATCAGCCGAAAAATCTTTTCTATTGGCCTGCTGACCATATCCAATACAATTACAATCCAGAGGAAATCGTGCCAGTAGGGGAAGTTGTGCCTGCAGGACCGAATGCGGGTAAATTCAAACTTGGAAATGGGAAATTCAGCGATCATTTACCAATGGATAAAAGGGAATTAACTCCTAAATCAGTCCAAACGAACGAAAAGTAGGAAATCCGTAAAAAACAATTTAAAAACTGTTTGAGTTAAAAAATTTCCTGAGTGTTTACACTTAGGAAGTTTTTTTGTGTTGTCATTAAAAAAACTTAATATAGCAGCTTGATTTCCAGGAAAAACCATTTATTGCATAACATTCGGCTTTTATATCATTCAATACTTATATTTTACTCGTTTCATCTTATGTTCAAAAATCACTTATTTATTTACTTGTTCTTAGTACCTGTTTCCACTTTACTTGCGCAAAGTATAGGTGTTGGTACTGCAACTCCTAGTGCTAGTGCAAAACTACACATCAATGCAACAGATAGAGGGCTCCTTATCCCAAACGTTGCCTTAACTAGTACCAACGTTGCGGGTCCGATTACCGCTCCTGCGACTTCTTTGCTGGTTTATAATACCGCAACTGCAGGAACTGCCCCTAACGATGTAACACCAGGTTATTATTATAATTCGGGTACAAGTGCAGCTCCCGTTTGGACTCGATTAGAAAATGGAGGAAATGATTGGCATTTGACAGGAAATAGTGGTACTTCTGCTGCTACTAATTTTATCGGAACAACTGATGCAACAAACTTCATCGTAAAAACAGCTGGCAGTGCTGCTGGCAATGAACGTATGCGTGTAATAGGTGTAGGTCCGACTCCTGGGCAAGTGGTTGTCAATAATACAGGGGTTTTTGCAGGAGATGTCTTTTCTGTTTATGCGAATAATACGACTAATGGCTCTACTAATTCTATCAATAATATCATTGGCACTTTTGCCATCAATGGTTATGCATCAGTAAATGGCACTGCTGTTTATGGCGAAACAGACCACGGAGCAACAGGCTCAGGTACTGCCGTTTGGGGGAATTTGTTTGGCACTGCCACTACTGCATCTTCTACTAGCGAAGCTGTTTGGGGAACAAATAACACGGCACCTGCGGGTACTGGCGTAACAGCTGCAGTCGCCACAGGGGTACGTGGAGAGTCTTCTGGAGCAGCAGGTACAGCTTTCACGATGGGCGTTTTAGGGGCAAACACTGCCACCGCTGGTGCTGCTTATGGGGTATATGGGCAAACAAGTTCACCTAACGCCATGGGAGTATTTGGGGTAAACCTTAACGTAAGTGCTGCTCCAGCACATGGTATTCAAGGGCAAACAGGTGCAATAGGATCCGCAGCAGGAATAAGAGGAATTAATACTGCTACTGCAATAACTACATCACAAAATGGCTTTGGGGTAAGAGGTACTGCAAATGCTGCTCCTACTGGCACAGGGTTCGTTATGGGAGTACGCGGTGACGTGGCGGGGGCAACAGGAAGCACTTATGGGGTGTATGGACAGGCTGCATCGGCAAATGGTTTTGGTATGGATGCGGTGAACACCGATGCTTCGGGTACAGGTTTACTAGTGAGTGGAAATAATGCAACAGGCACCTTCTTAACAGCTGGTAGTGGTGCCGCAATTAATGGTACCGCTACTGGTACACTTTCCATTGCAAAAACAGCCGCAAGCGGAACTGGAGTAATGGCTGTTGGAAATAACCTTACAGCTAGTATGTATAGCCTGGGAGTGGGTTCAGGTCTTGCAGGCACAGGTACACAGTTTGGGGTAGTAGGCTTTGCCACTACTACGGTAAATACAAATCCATTAAATAATTCTGGAGCAAATGGTGCGAACGCTTCAGCGGGTGGCTATTTTGAGGTGTTATCAGCGGGAGTAACACAAACTTGGGCATACGTAGGGGTAAGAGATAATACTTCTACTTTGCGCAAAATCATTGGACCTGGTACGGTAAATACGATTGTGGAGGATACCAAAGGAAATTTAGTAGCTTTAACTTGCCCAGAAGCACCCGAAAATCTTTTTGAAGACTATGGCAAAGGACAACTTGTAAATGGTGTTGCGCATATTAATATTGACCCCATTTTTGCCAAAAACATCATCGTCAATGAACAACATGAGTTGCGCGTTTTCGTACAATTAGAAGGAGACTGTAATGGTGTGTATGTTTATAATAAAACAGGTGAAGGCTTTGATGTGAAAGAACTTGCAAATGGCAGCTCAAACACAAAGTTCACTTATCATATTGTTGCCAATCGTGCAGATGAGGTGTTACAAGATGGTTCAGTTTCAAGATATTCTGCTGAAAGATTTCCTGCCGCGCCTGCTGCACAGACTAAAATTAAGTTAGAGGCACAAACAGAAAATATGGCAACGCGCACGATTAAAGAAGATGCGCCTGCCGAAATTCCTCAAAACTTGCAAAAATCTAGCGTTCGTAAGCGCGAGGTTACAGATAAATAAGTAAGAGATACCTTTTTGAGGGGATATTAGGGTTTTAACTTTTCTAAGAAAGGTTAAAACCCTATTTCATTTTTCCTATTTTCCATCATTCGTCCTTTCTCGGCACACGCTTGAAAAAAAAATGACACAAAGGTTGCGCGTTTATGGAGAAATTACGAACTTTGAACTTTTAAACGCTATTTTATCACACAAAACGATATGAAAAAAGTAAAAAGGTATGTCTTCTTGGCTCTACTTTGCGCCCCCATTACCCTGTTAAGTACAGGTTGTGATGCGCTATATCAAATTGCAAACTCGGCAGGAAGTCAAGCAAATGACCCAAGCCCATTAGAAATAGGCAATGGCTTAAAAGAGGCTTTGAACAAGGGATTAACAGCAGCAGTAGGCAAACTCTCTGCAACTGATGGTTTTTGGGGTGATGCAGCCGTCAAAATTTTATTTCCCAAAGAGGCAGATTTTGCAGCTACCAAATTGCGTCAAATTGGTGCAGGGAAATTGGTAGATGATTTCGAAAAGCTGTTGAATCGTGCTGCCGAAGACGCAGCAAAAGAGGCAACTTCTATTTTTGTGAATGCAATTACTTCTATGACTTTTGCCGATGTGAAAAATATTTTGTTTGGCGGTTCAACTGCAGCAACAGATTATTTTAAGGGAAAAACAAGTGATGCTTTATACAATGCTTTTTCGCCAAAAATTAAAGGTTCTTTGGATAAAGTAGGAGCTGCAAAGGCTTGGACTACGATAACAACGACTTATAACGCGATTCCTTTGGTGAATAAAAAAGTGGAAACGGATATTGTTCGCTATGCAACGAACAAAGCAATGGACGGTTTATTCAAAAAAATTGCTGACGAAGAAGCACAAATTCGCCAAAATCCTGTGGTACGTAGTACTGCTTTGTTGAAAAAAGTGTTTGGTTATGCCGACCGTAAAAAAGCAAGTTCTGGTACAAAAGTAACAAAAGGATAACTAGCCTATCTTTTTTAGAAAGGGACTGTCTAAAAAGTTCGCAAATCTTCAAAGATTTGCGAACTTTTTAACTAGAACATAATAAAAAAAGCAATCACAATGAGTAATATTTTTCGTGAATTAGCCTTTTCGGACAGCCCCTTCTTTTTTTTACTTCACCTTTTTGTACTTTTGGTTATTGAGGCTTACAACTTCTCCATTCCCGCTTAACACCATAGAAATAATGCGGCTATCGTTACCAAACGTACCTTCGATGTCATCTAAATAGAGCAAAACAGTATCTCCCGAAATACGAGAAATATGATATACCCCTTTTTCCTCGTAATCATAGCTTGCATTTTTGCCTTTATGAACAAAGCTATTTTCCTCAAACACCCATTCTGCCGTTTCGCCTTCCACCTCCTGCAATTTCCATAAACCAATCACTTGCACCACCTTTTTCTCAATATCCGCTTGCGTTAATTTGGGTTCTTTTGCTTTTGCCTGTCCCGCTTGCGTCTGTGTGGTTGAATCATTTGTTGTAGTTTCGCCTTCATTTTCGGTATTCGAACAAGCAAAAATAAAACAACAAGGAAGGAGCATTAATAATATCAAATTTTTCATATCTTCGTCATGATTTTTGCAAAAGTAATACACAATTCTGCAAAGAAAAAACCGTATTTTTTATGGATTTATCCGAGTTAATTCAGCGTCAACAGGAATTGGCAAAACAAGTGTGGATTCCACAACAAGAAACAGAAGGTTTTCAAGGAGAAAATCCTTTGATTTTCAGTTTTGATATTCAGTATCAGGGAGATATAGCCTATGCAGCAGCAGACATTCAGCAATATAAAGGCGAATGTATTGGAACTTACGTAGCGAAAATTGAAGTAACATTTCCCTATCTTCCGCAATTTTTTTGTTTTCGAGAAGCTCCTATTTTGTTGGACCTATTGGCAAGGGTGCAAGCGCATACACAACTCCGCCCCGATTTGCTGCTGATTGATGGGCATGGTTTGGCACATCCGCGAAAGTTTGGTGTGGCTTGTTACATGGGCGTGGAAAGTAAGTTGCCTGCAATTGGTTGCGCAAAAGAAACCTTAGTGAAGTATGAAGGCGAACTTGATGTAGAAAGAGGTTCTACTTTGCCAAATTATGTAGAAAATGAACTTGTGGGTTATGTTCTACGCACGCAAACCAACATAAAACCCGTTTTTGTAAGCGCAGGTTATGGTATTTCTTTGGAAAAAGCAAAGGAAATTGTGTTGCATCTTAGCCCAACTTACCGCATTTCAGAGCCACTTCGCCGCGCCGACCATGCTGCAAGGTCCTTTGCAAAGGGAGAAACAGGAAATTGGGTAGAGTTGTAGTTTTTCGCTAAAAAAACCTTATCTTTGTAAATAAAATTCAACAAAAATGAAAAAAAGATATTATCCCACAAGCCACCAAAATTTTGAGCAAATTATTACAGAAGGGTTAGTCTATGTGGACAAAACCGCCTATTTTTATGAATTATTAGATGAAAAAGGGGTATTATTTTTTTCTCGCCCGCGCCGCTTTGGAAAATCTATGATGATTTCTACCATGAAGGCGATTTATGAAGGGAAAAAACATCTTTTTGAAGGGCTTTGGATTTATGATAAAATAGATTGGGAAGCGGTAAAACGTCCTGTCATTCATTTGGATTTTACGAATGTTTCGATTCAAATACCTTTAGAGGAGGCAATTTCTTTGCAAATAGATAAAACTGCCTCCATTTATAATTGCCATTTAGTTTCCAAAGATGCAAAAGGGAAACTGATTGAATTGTTAGAAGCCTTTGCTACTCAAGGTAAAACGGCAGTTTTTTTGATAGATGAGTACGATATGCCACTCACAGATGCACTTTATACCCCTAAATATGAGGAAGTTGTGGAAATATTAGGCAGTTTTTATGGTGCATTAAAAGGGAAAGGACATTTGCTGCATCAGGCAATCATTACGGGTGTTTCTAAATTTGGGCGAGTTTCCTTATTTTCAAAATTAAACAACGTAACAGACATTTCTATGGACGATGCTTACCTAAAAATGTGTGGTTTTTCGCAAGAAGAGTTGGAACAATATTTTTCGGAAGATATAAAAAATATTGCGGAAAGGCTGGAAATGAGTGAAAAAAAACTATGGAAAAAAATAAAAGAAGAGTACAATGGATATTCTTGGAATGGAAAAGATGCATTATATTGTCCTTTTCTTATCATGCAATTTTTGCGGCACAAAGAATTTGGCACTTATTGGTTTGATACAGGCACGCCAACGTTGTTAATGAAGTTCTTGCGAAAAGAAAAAGTGCTCCCTTTTGAATTAGAGGAGGTGAAGGCAACTGAGGTTACTTTATCGCAACGCGATATTTATAATATTGGGACTATCGGAATGTTGTTTCAAACGGGTTATTTAACCATCAAAAAAACAAAAAGAGATGCTTGGGGCAAAAAATACTACCTAAGTTATCCCAATAATGAAGTAAGATATGCCTTTGAACAACATATATTTGCCAATTATTTAGAAAAAACCACAGAATTTGTAGATATTCATTATATTGATAAACTTCGTAGTTCTTTAGAAAACAACGATGTGCCTGCCTTTATTCACATTTGCCAATCGGCATTTGCTTCGATTGCTTATCAACAAATAGCCAATAGTGATGAGGCTGCTTTTCATGCCATTATGCACTTATTGGTGAAATTAACAGGTTTGCGTATTATCCCTGAAGTGCCACACAATGTAGGTCGCGCTGATAATTTTATTTTTATGCCAGAAAGAATCTTTATTTTGGAATATAAATTTAATGGGAAAGCCGTTGATGCATTGAATCAAATTACTGAAAAGAACTATGCCCAACCCTTTGAAAATGAGGGATTTCCTTTTACTTACATTGGCATTAATTTTAACAGTGAAAAGCGAAATATTGATGAATTCGAGTATTTTCCGAAGGAATTGTAGGGGTTAGAAGAAATGCAATTCCCTAATAATCCAAAGTAATATTTCTGATAAATATTCCTCCAAGGAATAGTATTTAAAGCAGGGTTAAACATTGTTGCTTTAGCCTAAATTCCTTACTTTTGCCAAAAGATTTTATATGAATAGATACTACCATTTTTTGCTTCCGATTGTTTTAGTTTTGTTTTTTGCTTGCGAAAAACCAGTACAAATGGTTTCTTTGGATACAAACAAACTTCCCTACCCCAAACTCTCTGATTATCACTTTTTTACAGGCGAGATGAAGGCATTACAACCGAATGAAAAAGTTGTGCCTTATACTTTAAATACACCTCTTTTTTCGGATTATGCACACAAGGCACGCTTTGTATGGATGCCTGCAGGGAAGTCAGCAACTTATACAAAGGAAAGTATTTTGGATTTTCCTGAGCAAACGGTGCTTATCAAAACTTTTTATTATCCACAAGATTTTTCTAAGCCTGAAAAAGATTGGAACATTATAGAAACGCGCCTATTAGTGAAAATCAAAGAAGAATGGAAGGCTTATACCTATATTTGGAATAAGGACATGACAGATGCAGAATTGGACATTGTGGGAGATACGCGAGCGATGAGCTGGAAAGATGAGCAGGGTAAAACCCAAGAAGTTAAGTATTTGATTCCCAATAAAAACCAATGCAAAAGCTGCCACAATTCTCAAGAAAAATTGCAGCCGATTGGCCCTAAAGCCAATAATTTGAACAAAGCGTATGCTTATTCTAGTCAAGAAACGAAAAATCAACTAGAAAAATGGGCGGAAGTAGGATATTTAACGGGTTATAATAAAGCAGAAACACAGGCTAAAATGCCTGATTGGGCAGATAAAAATGCGCCTTTAGACGCACGCGCAAGGGCTTATTTGGAAGTAAATTGTGGGCATTGCCATAATGAAAAAGGACCTGGTGGTTCATCGGGCTTGTCCTTGACTTACCAAGAAATGGATATACACAAAATTGGTTTGTGCAAATCACCTGTGGCTACGGGACGTGGCTCTGAAGGTTTGTTATATGATATTCACCCCCAAAGCCCTGATAGCTCTATCTTGTTACAAAGAATGATTTCTAATGATCCTGGAAATATGATGCCTGAAATCGGGCGCGGCATGATACATACAGAAGGCGTAGAATTGATAAGGGCTTGGATAAAAGGTTTGGAAGGAAAATGTAAATAGTTGATAATTGACAGGTGATAATTGATAACAAAGATAATAATAACCTGCTTATTATCAATAATTTAAGTAAAAATTAACATAAACCAATTTTGGTAGTGCTACAAATGTAATGCTGTACGGGCTGCTTTAGCTGCCCGATAACTTGCAAAAACTTCGTTTTTGCGCTTCTGCGGCAGCTAAAGCAGCCGCTACAGGTTTTAGTGAGCATTACATTCGAA
>JBJXHA010000048.1:0-9962 GCA_046160275.1 Bacteroidia bacterium
CACACTATATTATATGGAAAAATCAAAGAAAAAAGCAGTTTGGGGTTGGTTTCCTTCCGAGCCTAAAGTAAAAGCATCTTCTCTCGATAAACCCGCAATCGAATTGGCATTTCAAGAAGTATTGGAAACCTTACAAGAGAAAAATTGTAAGGAAGAAACGCCCGAAAATGACGCAAGTTTGGGTTTATACACTATTTCAGTCGGGTTGAAATGGCATCGACATTTCTTATACATTTGTTATAATCAAAGAGATGCACGAGAGGGCGCAATTCAACCTTATTGGGAAGATCGCACAGCGCGAATTGAGTGTACGAGTAACACAACCTTTAATTTAGCCTATTTTCGACACACAGGGCAGTGGGCAACTGTTTATGAAGAGTTGAGTTTAGCAGATACAAAATCTTCTATTTTGAATGACCCTTGCTTTTGTTTTGTATGAGGGGTTTTCTCAAAAGAGCAAGCATTTTTTTTTGAAGTTGATTGCTATCTAATGCCTTGGGAGAAATAAGGGTATAAACGAGATATTTTTTTCATCTTTAGTAAAACTTGCCACTTACAATTATTAAAATAAAAATATGGCAGTAAAAGACTTATATCCTGAAATTGTAAAAGTAGCCTTAGAAAAAGAGGGCTGGATAGTAGCGGAAACACCTTATTGCATGGAACGTATTTTTTTTAGCGAGTTCTTGAAGGCAGATGGCTGCGAGGATAAAAATAATTGGCTGCGGGCTGAAAAGGGCGGAGAAAAAATTACGGTGGAAGTGAACAGTTTTTTAGGTCATTCGATAATGTTGGATTATCATAGCGCGTTAGGACAAATGCTGATGTATCAAATTTGCATGAAAACGCATGAACCTGATAGAAAGTTGTGGTTGGCAATTCCTGAACATATTTATTTCTCAATGGAAAGAGAAGATTTTTATCAACAAACTTTTACCAAACATCATATTTCATTTCTTGTGTTTGATATTGATAATGAATCTATTGTATTATGGCAAGAAAACTAAGTACAAAAACAAAAATAAAACGCTACGAGAAAATTCTCATTCAGTTGTTAGAAGAATGGAAGGACTACTTAAAAAACTATGCGGATAGTCATTTTTACATAATAGACAAAACGAATAGAGAATATTTATTCTTTGAGAACGGGTGGCGCGAAAAAAGGTATGTGCATCTGGTCATGTTTCATTTAGCAATTCATGAAAGTGGCAAAGTATTGTTTCGAGTGAACCACACAGATAAAGATATAGCTGGCGATTTGGTAGAAATGGGCATAGACAAAGCAGATTTGGTATTTTTGATGCAGCCCGAAAAGGTACGCCCTTATACAGGATTTGGCGTTTTATCGGAGTGAAATTCCGAACGCTGAAACGATTCAGATGCTTATTATTGATAAGTCCCTTCTCACCGAATTGCACGCGGCTTTTTCGGGTTCACGGGTGTAGGCGCGACAGGCTGAACCTCTTGTGGCGTAGGTACAGTCGGAATATTGGGCGTTTCGGGTTCTTTTACGGGTAAGACCACGTTATTATTGTAATTCATGTCGCGGTCTCGAATGTCGGGACCTGTGGGTTTGGTAATTTCTGTTTGTGGGTTAAGGGTCGGAGCCACAACGTCTTGACTTTTAGGGGATAAAATCGTTTTAGGGTCGGCGTTAATGTCAAATAAATGGCTGGGGTCGCTAAAATAATTGACAAAACGATGCAAAAGTGGCACATTTACTAAGGTATTATCCAAAAACTGCCCAAGCATCGGTTGCACATACGTATATAACACTTGACCGTTTAGCACCATTTTAGGAGGAAAATTAAACCGCCCTAATAGCGTTGCAATTAAACTGACAATCATCAAGGTTTTAAATACGCCCCACATCACCCCTAATGCCTTATCCACGCTCCCAAGCAATTTCGTTACAGGATTTGGCGAATTTTTGATAACTACATCTAAGCCTTGAATCAAAGAATGAAGCACTACAAAGGCAATACCCCACACAATAGCACAAGCTACATAGGGACCAAAAGCAGAAGGAACGTGCAACATTCCGACCACAAAATACTCTACCGATGGATAAAAACGGAGCGCAAATAAAAAGGAAATAATGCCCGCCACTGCAATTAGGGGGGCTTTCAAGCCATTTTTATAGCCCGAATAAATACCAAAACCTAATGCCCCAACAATAAGCAAATCTATAAAATTGGGGGTAGCAAAATTAAACGCAAGCATATTTTTAAGGGAAAAGTGAGAAATGAAAAGTGAAAAATAGCGTTCTTTTAGATTATGTTAAATTTTAGTTAATTGATTACCAGCTTCTTATTTCCAATTCAGATGAATCTACACAACTAACACCCCAAAACCGCAGTTGTGTAGATTCATCTGAATTGAGTTAGAGGGTAAAGCTCTGATTATCAACCATTTAAATATAATCTCAAGTTTAAAATTATATTGTTTGGACATTGAGCGATTCAAACAAAACCCTACATTTGTCCTATCTATTCTATTTTATTACAAAAAAAGCAAAAAGATTTCCTAAATCCTAGACTTAGAAAACCTTTTTGCTAAATTAAGCGAGTAATTTTTTTACCATTTCAGAAATAGCTTTTCCTTCTGCAAGTCCTGCAAGTTTTTTAGAAGCCACGCCCATCACTTTGCCCATTTCTTTGGCAGAAGTTGCGCCTACTTCGGCAATTATCTCCTTCACTTTTGCTTCTAACTCTTCGCTAGAAAGGAATTTGGGCAAATAGCGTTCAATCACGGCTAATTCGCCAGCTTCTTTTTCTGCAAGGTCATCGCGACCATTTTTTTGGAATTGCTCTAACGAATCTTTCCGTTGTTTTGCTTGTTTCATCAACAATTGCATTTCTTCGGCTGCCGTCAATTCTGAGTTTGTACGTCCTTCCGCGGTTTCCATCAAAATAATGGCTGATTTTACCGCCCGCAATGCTAACAACGCCACTTGGTCTTTCGAACGCATCGCATCTTTGATGTCGTTGTTAATTCTTTCTTTCAATGACATGGTTTTTGGTAAATTAAAAAGTGAAACGAGAATACAAGTAATGTGAATGCAATAAACTGCCAATTATAGAACACATTTAACTGATTATCAGTACCTTGTTTTGATAATTGTTTGCAGTTAATTACACACCAATACTAAGTTTCGGCTTATACGAAATAAAAGTTAAAAAGTTTATGGTTGGAGAACTTTGAAAGACAATACATACAAAAAACACTATGTTTTTCAAAAAAAACATAGTGTTTAGCATTTGAAAGGCTTTTTGAAATGTTCCATTAATTCAACGAAATCGCTTGCAATTGTTCTAGTTTTAACATCATTTTGGTTAATTTACGATTTACACGTTCATCTAAATGACGCAACCCAATTCTTTCTGCTTCGTGAATCATGTCTAAGCGAAGGCTAATTTCTTGCGCGCTCAAAACAGTTGAATCTGTCGAGTGCAGTTTCATACTCACCGATTGGCGGTTCAAAAACTTTTTGGTCGCTTGTACTTTTTCGTACAACTCATTTGTAGTCAATGTCATAGGTAGCGATATAATTAAAGGCGTAAAACAATTATTATAAAACAGATTTACAAAATATACAATTTAATAACAACTTAAAAAAGTTGTGCAAAAAGCTCACCTTACATGCTAAGTCAATTTTGTTGAAAAATTAACCTCTAAGTAAGGTGTATCAAAAACCGCCTTAAAAAATTAAGGAAGTTATGAAATGAAACAATAAGCATAATGGGTGCGCAAAATTACGGTGAATAGAATAATTTCCCAAATTTGAATTATTTTTTTAACATAAATCAAGCGGAAAAGTGCTAAGGAACATTAAATAAAAAGATTCTCACGAATACTTGCTTGAAAAGTTGTAAATTTGCGCTAAATTCTAGGAATGGTTATTAATCAGGAGTTTTTCAAAAACACCACAAATATAATAACTTATTTTCAAATATGCAATTCTTTTTTTGAAAAATCCTAACACATTCATTATGAATTTCATATAGTTATCAAGAAGGTTATATTTTGGTTTTGATAATCGAAATTTTCTATTCACTAAATGTATAAAAATCTAAAAAAAAGGGTAAAAATTTACATTAGCTCAAAGTAAGACTTACTTGCTCGTATCTAACTGATAATCAATATTTTATTTGTATGACAGTAGAAATGAACGAAAATTAAACTTATTTTTACAGAAGGTATTTATTTTTATTGCAGAATTTAACTCAAAATAGGATATTTATTTTATGATAATACAGTTGCCGGAACCTTTGATTGAAAAAATGAAAAAAACGCCACAAAACCCCAAATATCATGCAGAGGGTAATGTTTATAACCACACGATGTTAGTGTTTGAGGCGGTAATGCAATATGTCAATGAGCAAACTTTCAGCGAGCAAGAAAAAAAAAATTTCTTGAATGCCGCTTTACTGCATGACGTAGGAAAACCTGGAGTTACGACTTTGAGGAATGGCAACTGGAGTGCGCGAGGGCATGAAGAAGCAGGCGTTTCCATTGCAAGAGAAATTTTGCTTCAATATCCCGAAATTTCTACAGAGGAGAGAATCAAAATTTTGGATATAGTGCGTTGGCATCATATTCCTTTGCGCTGGATTACTGGGGAAATGACTTATAATCAATTACTTTCACTTTCTACGCGGGTAGATTTCTCAATAATGGGGCAATTTTCTTTGTCCGATTTTCGGGGAAGAATTTGCCAAGACAAAGCGCTTTTATTGACGCAAAATACTACGTTTTTGAAGGAAATTGTTCCACAAATTCAAGCACATTCGCAACCTTACGAAATGGCTTTAAGTACCTATCAGCGTGCAAGTATTACCCATAAAAATGCCTTTTGGAAAGCCTATTTGTTGCGTCAGCCTCAACTTTGGCAAAAGCTTTTACTTGCTCCTTCGGCAAAATACGCACCTATTAAAAATCCTGATTTTCGGGTAATTATGACAATTGGAACGCCAAAAAGTGGAAAGACGACCTTTCTCCAACAACAATATCCTTATGCGCTGCATATTTCGCTTGCTGCCTGGGAATTGGACGGTCCCCTTCCCTTAGATACTTTTGTGCGTCAGCGTATTATCACCGCTTTTCAGTATCATATATCGGTGTATAGTCGGCATCATCGGCAAATTGTGTTAGAAGGGAATAACCTCAACGAAGAAACGCGGCAACTTGTAAGCGATATTATCAAAGGTTTGAATGGGGAATTGACCTATTTGTTTTTTGAAACGAGCTTACAAAAATGCCTTGAATATAATGCAGCTTCTGAAAATAGCCTAAAACCTGAAATCATTGAACAGGCATATAAAAAACTGCTATATCCACATCCTTGGGAGGCACATCGTTTGATTTTTGCGGAAAAATGAAACTAATTTCTATGAATAAAGGTTTTACGTTCAATTCTTTTCCCAATTAAATTTCGCAATCAAAATAAGTATCAAAGCACATTATTGAATATGAAAAAGACATTTTTACTTTTTGCACTAACGCTCTGTTTTTCAATTATTTTTGCTCAATCTAAGCACACAATTAGCGGTTATGTAAAAGATGCGAAAACAGGCGAATCCCTTTCTGGAGCTACGATTTTATTAGAAAATACCGAATTTGGTACTTATTCTAATGAATATGGTTTTTATTCTTTGACAATCGCTGAAGGGAATTATACCCTCAGAACGGATTACATTGGTTACAAGCCTATTATCACGAAACTTGAACTCAAAGCAGACCAAAGCATTAACCTAAAATTAGAGGAGGAAGATGTGAAGGGCGATGAGGTACTGATTACTTCTGAGAGAGGGGAGGCAAATGTGAAAAGTACAGAAATGGGAACGGTTGAGTTAAAAATTGATGATATAAAAAAGCTACCTGTTTTGCTAGGGGAAGTAGATATTATGAAAACGATTCAGCTTTTGCCTGGTGTTCAGGCTGCTGAAGGCACTTCGGGGCTATATATTCGTGGCGGCGGTCCTGACCAAAATTTGATTCTGTTAGATGAAGCCCCTGTTTATAATCCTGGGCATTTGTTCGGCTTTTTTTCGGTGTTTAATGGCGATGCGGTACGTGATTTTAAACTACACAAAGGGAATATGCCTGCACAATATGGAGGGCGTTTGTCTTCGGTAGTTGATGTTTCGATGAAGGAAGGAAATAACCAAACGTATCACGGAAAAGGCGGTATTGGTTTGATTTCTTCGCGCCTAACCTTAGAAGGACCGATTGTAAAAGACAAAGCCTCGTTTATGGTGGCAGCACGTAGAACTTATGCAGGAGAATTGGCGCAGCCTTTTATTAGCGATTCTTCCAATTTCAAAGGCTCAAATTATTATTTTTATGATGCCAATTTAAAGGTAAATTATAGCATCAGCGACAAAGACAGGATTTATTTGAGTGGGTATTTTGGGCGCGATGTATTTAATTTCAAAAGTAAATTTTCTGACTTCACTTTTAACATTCCTTGGGGAAATGCAACGGCAACGGCAAGATGGAATCACTTGTTTACCAACAAGTTATTCATGAATGCGACTGTCGTTTTCAATGATTATAATTTCTCCTTTGGATCCAAATTCAATGTATTTGAATTTGGACTTTCTTCGCGTGTAAAAGATTGGAATGCCAAAGTGGATTTTGATTATTATCCGAATCCGAAACATAAAATTAAATTTGGCGCGAATTATATTTATCACACTTTTGACCCAAATGGCTTGTATGCCAAAATTGATACCTTTGAAATCAATGCGAAAGAACGTTTTAAGAAAAAAGCAAATGAAGTGGCGGCATATATTCAAGATGAATGGAATATTACCGACAAATTCCAAGTAAATGCAGGGCTGCGTTTTTCAGGTTTTCAACATTTGGGTCCTTACACCTATAATAAATACAATGTAGAAAAAGACATTGTCGATTCTGTCGTATATAACAAAGGGGATATTGCCAAAACCTATGGTGGTATCGAGCCTCGAATTGCAGCGCGTTATTCACTTACCCGTTCTTCTTCACTAAAAGCCTCTTTTAATATTAACACCCAATACATTCACCTTGTATCTATCTCAGGTTCATTTCCTTCCGATATTTGGGTGCCTAGTACGGAGCGTGTAAAACCGCAGCGTGGACAACAATATTCTTTCGGTTATTTCCAAAATTTCAAGGAAAATATGTTTGAAGTTTCGGGAGAAATTTTTTACCGAAGAATGAGAAACCAAGTGGAATACTCGAAATATTATAGTTTTGATGTTCGGAATGATTATGAATTGCAATATGTATTTGGCAATGGAACGGCTTACGGTTTAGAGTTATTTTTCCAAAAAACCAAAGGCGCGTTAACAGGTTGGGTAGGTTATACGCTTTCGCGCTCTACGCGCTTATTTAATGGCTCTTTGCCCCTAAAAGATTCTGACATTCCTGCCGAAGATTTAGCCTTGAATGATGGGCAATCCTTCCCTTTCACGTATGACCGCCGCCATAATATTTCAGTTGTTGTTTCTTATGAAATTAGAAGACAAAATAACAAACGCCCTATTAATTTGTCGGGCGTATTTGTATATGGTACAGGTAACGCAATTACGCCTATTTTACGCAGATATGTAGTGGATAACCAAATTGTGAACCTTTATGGGCCACGTAATAGTTTCAGAATGTTAGATTATCATCGTGTCGATGTTTCTGCTACCTTTCCGCTTGCTTTCCGCAAACAAGCCAAGTATAAATTCCAATCTGACTTGATTGTGTCGGTTTACAACTCCTACAATCGTTGGAATCCATTTTTTGTCTATTTTGAAACCAAAGGCGACCCACTTTCGGCAAGTCTTCAAACACAAGCCTATCAAATCACCGTTTTCCCTATTATTCCTTCGATCACTTGGGATTTCCAATTTTAACATTTATGAAATTATATCTCATTCGCCACGGCGAAACCAATTATAACCTACAAGGCATCGTGCAAGGCGGTGGCGTGGATTCTGATTTGAATGAAACAGGCATCGCGCAAGGAAGGGCTTTTTTTGAAGCCTATCAACACATTCCTTTTGAAAAAGTTTATTGTAGCAGCCTAAAACGCACCTATCAAACTTTGCATGGCTTTGTCAATCGCGGGGATTTTGTGGTAAAAACGCCCGAACTTGATGAATTTAGTTGGGGGGAATTAGAAGGGCGCAGCGCAAGCCCCGAAACCAAAGCCTATTTTCGAGAAGTAACCGATGCTTGGGCGCGAGGGGAACTGCATGTTGGCATGAAAGATGGCGAAAATCCGATAGGCGCATGGGAACGAAGCCGCCCTTTTTTCGAGCGATTAATGGAAAATTACACACAAGGCAATATCTTAATTTGCTCTCATGGTCGCATTCTCCGCATTATGTTAAGCCAATTACTGGGCTATCCTTTAGCAGGTATGGCATTGTTTCATCATCACAACACAGGCGTAAATGTCCTTAATATTACCCCAAACGGTAAAGTTACTGTCGAATTGTTAAATGACGTGAGCCATTTGGAACAGGGAGGCGTTGGGGTAAATGTGATTAATTATCGGTAAAATCTCATGAAAATAGCACTCGTTTCTTATATCAATACGCGCCCTTTTATTGATGGGTTGCAGCGGCATTTCTCGGCAGAGGAAGTGGAAATTCATGCTTTGCCGCCTGCGGAGTGTGCGGTTTGGCTCAAAGAAAAACGCTGCGAAATGGCGTTGATTCCTGTGGGTTCTTTGCTCGATTTTGAAAATATTGCTTTGTTGCCTGATTACTGTATTGGGGCTGACGGTGCGGTTAATTCTGTCTTTATTTTCTCGCAAATTCCTATCGAAGAAACTGATACTTTGCTCCTTGACCGTCATTCACGTAGTTCGAATGGTTTGGCAAAGGTTTTATTAAAGCATTTTTGGAAAAAAGAAATGCAGTTTGAAAGCTCAGGCGAGAAAAATTTTGCCCAGATTGAAGGGAAAAAAGCAGGCGTTGTAATTGGGGATAAGGCATTGAAAATCAAAGGACAATACCAATATGTATATGATTTATCCTATTATTGGAAACAGATGACGGGCTTACCTTTTGTGTTTGCAGCTTGGGCTTTTTATGAAGACCAAGTAAGCCCTGAAATGCAGCAAAAAATCACCCAAGCCCTAGCCGATGGCATACTTTATCGCAAAGAAACCGCTGTTAACGCCGCCGCTGATTATGGCTTAACCATAAACCAAGCCATAGAATACTTAGAGCATGACATAAAATATGAATTTACAGATGCGAGGCATTTGGCATTGGAGAAATATTTGGGTTTGTTAAAGGAAATTCATTAAGTTAAAATTATTCTTACCTGATAGCCAACCCAATTACTAATTTTACAGTTAATAAGGGTAAATATTGAATATTTGGCATAAAAAAGGCAAAATAGCCTATAATTTGTAGATTTTTTTTCAAAATTTGCATAGCATATTCGTTTTTTTCTTAGTTTTACCGCCAAATTAATCAATCTTGCTTGGTTACATTTTTTTCTTCAATTTTAATTCATCTAATACAATTTCTAACGTTTTTTTTTATGAAAAAGTTTTTACTCGCTTTTCTTGCTGTTGGGGCTTTCTCTGGGCTTCAAGCACAATTTGATGTTACTTTTCAAGTGGATATGCGTACTGAGATGATTAGTCCTAATGGACTTCACATCGCAGGAGCTATGCAAACGCCAAATGTATGGCAACCTGGCGTTGATGCGGTTACTGACGGGAATGGTGATGGCATTTATGAATTTACTTTTACTGGTGTTCCTGCGGGTACGTATGAGTACAAGTTTGTAAATGGAAATGATTGGAGCGGACCTAATAACAACCCAGAAAATATCCCTGCGGCTTGTGCAGTTAATGGCAATCGTCAAGTAGTGGTAACAGGTAATATGACGGTTCCTGTTCATGCCTTTAATTCTTGCGACCCAAATCCTGCGGGAAATCCGCTAACTTTCCGTGTAAATATCAA
>JBJXHA010000049.1:0-3755 GCA_046160275.1 Bacteroidia bacterium
TTGATATTGCGTGATAAAAGCATTCGCATTCGTTACATCGAATTGTTCGGCAATAATGGTACGTAAATGCGCCAAATAACGTTGACGCAAAGCAGGAATCGCATACAACTTATACATCAAAGGATAATTTACCTTAGTTCCATTATAAAAAGGATCCCAACTTACTGCATTCGTTTTCATCACGCTATTTCCATCATATTCCAATGGAGTCATACGCCCCGTTTCGATTTCATAGTAGGTGTAATAATCCATTTTCCCTTTGTGAATGTAGCTATCATCATCAGAATAAGCCGTTTCGGTTGCCAAATGCCACAACGCACGGTCTATGTCTAAGACAGGTGCAAGGGTTGTTTGGTAATTACTGGCAGTAACATTAGCTAAAGCACTAGTTGTAGTTACCAAATCATTCCAAGGTTGGAGTTTTTCGGCACTTTTAAGGGTGTAATGCACTTTAAAAAGGCTAGTATCATTTCCCAAATAATTTAATGCAGCCGTTCCATCGCCCCATTGTCCACCGCCACCACCCGTAGTAGAACCAGGAGGTTTGTCTGCACGCCAATTCGTGCCATTATTGCTCAAAAACCATTCGCTCAAATAGTCTTTGTTTAATTGCTGAATACTCGGATACAAACCCCAATCTTGTCCATTGATTTTCAACCAAGTATAAGCCACTTTTGCCGCAGGATTGTGTCTTTTGGCATTAGTATTATAATAGAACTCACGCATAAAGCTCGCATCTTGAAAGCAGTTGTTCAAGTTGAGCGTTTGATACCCGTCAATATCTTGCTTGTTATTCACATAATCCAAAGAGATATTAAAGGATTTCTTTTGCCCTGACACTTGCGAGTAAGAAGTTTGCCCTTTAAAACGCACCCCTACGCTGTCGTAAGTTACGCCATCTACTATCATCGTGGCAGGTAAATCTGTTTTAGATTGATAGTTTTGCGTGAGCAATGTCCAATAATTAGTTTGCGGAAAAGTAAGCTCAATCGTCCTTACTTGCGCGGCATCATACAAGCCGTCATTTACTTCGCTACCTGTTAATAACATTCTGCCATCAGGCGAAAGCGTCATTTCTTTGGGAAAGCCCTGCGCCAACACACTCGCAGCCGACATTACCCAACAACTTAAAATAAAAAGTTTTTTCCTCATGATTTGTAATCCAAAAAGATAGATAGATAAGTGATAATTTATAAGTAATGGATAATTAATAATTGATAATGAAGAATGGTATTAACTTGTTCATTATTAATGTTTTGAGTGAAAAATATTGGTATGAGCTAATTATTTTCCCTAAACTAATTATCCCTAAGTACTTAGATGTAGTTTTATGTTAATTATTTTGCTGCCAGAAAAGATACAAATACTTAACATTTATTTAATACGAAAGGTTGTAAAAAAGGGTGGGTTGGCTTTGAAGAAAAAATAAAAAAAATGCTAAGAAAGACAGGGGATAGCATAAAAAAAAACAGAAAAACCGACAACTAAATAGCAGCTAAACAATATATAAATTGTAATTTTGCCTACTCAATGTTAATAGCTAATTTTTTATGAATGAAGACCATAAGAGAGTGTTAGAACAACAACTCTGGAATATTGCCAATACACTACGTGGCAAGATGAACGCTGATGAATTTCGTGATTATATACTCGGTTTCATCTTTTATAAATATTTGAGCGAGAAAATGGAAATTTTCGCCAATGCGATTTTGACACAAGACAAACTCCAATTTCGGGATATTCATCCGCAACTCCAAGACAGCGAAGCCTACCTTGAGGCGATTAAAGAAGAAGCTTTAGAAAAACTGGGCTATTTTTTAGCACCCGAAGAACTGTTTTCGGAAGTGGCAAAACGAGGACAAAGCAACACGAATACGGGGGAAACGGAAGATACACCAACGCATTTCATTTTAGAGGATTTACAAAAAATTCTTATCAACATTCAGTTGAGTACGATGGGTACAGAATCCGAAGAAGATTTTGACAATCTTTTTGAGGACATGGATTTGAACTCTACCAAACTGGGAAAAACGCCCGAAGCGCGTAATGAAATTATTGTCAAAGTGTTGGCGCATTTGGATAAAATAGATTTTGAATTAGAAAATTCAAATGTGGACATTTTGGGTGATGCCTATGAATATTTGATTGGGCAGTTTGCAAGTGGGGCAGGTAAAAAAGCAGGTGAATTTTATACGCCCAAAGAAGTGTCGCAAATTTTGGCAAAAATCGTTACGACCAACAAACACAAACTCAAATCTGTGTATGACCCTACTTGCGGTTCGGGTTCGCTGCTGCTTCGCGTGGCAAAAGAAGTGGAAAATGTGAACAATTATTATGGGCAGGAAATGAACCGTACTACTTACAACCTTGCTCGTATGAACATGATTCTGCACGGTGTTCATTATCGAAAATTTGACATCAAGCAAGAAGATACGCTCGAACATCCGCAACATATTGAGCTGCAGTTTGAGGCAATTGTGGCGAATCCGCCTTTTTCGGCGCAATGGTCTGCCAATCCTTTGTTTACTTCTGATGACCGATTTTCGCAATATGGCAAACTCGCGCCTAGTTCCAAAGCAGATTTTGCCTTTGTGCAACACATGATTCATCATCTTGCCGAAAATGGTACGATGGCTTTGGTGCTGCCGCATGGAGCTTTGTTTAGAGGCGGTGCAGAGCAACACATTCGCCGCTATTTGATTGAAAACCGCAATTATCTCGATGCCGTGATAGGGCTGCCCGCCAATATTTTTTATGGTACGAGTATTCCGACTTGTATCATGGTGTTTAAAAAATGTAGAGAAACCCCCGATGATATTCTCTTTATTGATGCCTCAAATGATTTTGAAAAGGTAAAAACGCAAAATATCTTGCGCACATCAGACATTGAGAAAATTGTGGACACCTATCGCAATCGTACCGAATTGGAGAAATATAGCAAACGCGCCCTTTTGTCAGAAATCATAGCGAATGATTACAACCTCAATATTCCGCGCTATGTCGACACTTTTGAGGCAGAAGAACAGCTTGATATTGAGGCAATTGCGCAACAACTAAAAGCCTTAGATAGCCAAATGTTGGAAACCGATAAAACAATTGCCGATTTTTGTAAGGAACTTAACATTTCAAACCCTTTTTAAACCATGGAAAATAATCAAAAGAATACACCTGCGTTGCGTTTTCCGTCTTTTACGGAGGAATGGGTGAGGAAGAAATTTAATGATATTTTTATTTTCTCAATAGGTAAAAACATTAAACAAAATGAAGCCTCAACAGAATTTAAAACTCCTTGTGTAAGATATGGAGAATTATATCATATGTATAATGAAGTTATTTATGAAGTTATTAATAAAACAAACTTAGATAAATCTGATTTATTATTTAGCGAAGGAAACGAAATTTTACTACCTTCAGCGGGTGAAGACCCTATGGATATAGGTTCTGCTTCAGCTCTAACAATTAAAGATGTAGCCATAGGAAGGACTATAAATGTATTAAGACCATTAAAGACCAACACCTATTCTCAAATTTATGTTGCATATTATATCAACCATAAATTAAAAAAAGATATTGCTACATTGGCAAAAGGAGTTAGTATAAGTAATGTATATAATTCGGATTTAAAAACATTAGAGATTAACCTTCCTTCCCTTCCCGAACAGCAAAAAATCGCTGCCTTTTTCACTGCGATAGACCAAAAAATAAGCGCATTGAAACAAAAACGCAGCCTTTTGGCGCAATATAAAAAAGGGCTG
>JBJXHA010000050.1:0-5370 GCA_046160275.1 Bacteroidia bacterium
ACACCTGTTTGGGCGTTGAATATGAAAGAGCCTTTAGTATGAAAAGGGAGTGGGTAGTTACAACTCGTGAGTATTATTGGTAAAGAAACAATAATGAGAGCTACAATGGCATAGAGTAGGAAATTTAGTGTAAAAATATATTTCTTAAATAGTTCTAACATGGTAAAAAGTTAATATTTTGTTGTATGACAATGATGGTAAAACTTATTACTAAAGGTTATTAATTTTTGTTATTTTGCCGTTGATGTGCCATACTGCTCCGTTTCCGCTATTTCTTTCAATAACTGCCCTATTTTTGGTAGTTCTTTTTGCCCCTTTTTATATTGTTTAAATTCTGCTACTGCTTCACTTAGGTCTGATTTCATTTCGGCTAAGGTTGCAGATTTTTGAGCATCTTCGGTTTCATTCGTTCGTGTACTGATACTTGAAGCTGCCCCAAATAAGGCGAATATTGCAACAATGCGTTGCAAAAACCAGTTGTTTGTTTGAAATGTTTGCGTCATCTCCCTTTTGTATTTTTTAATGTTTACAAAGACTTAAAAAACAAATGATTCAAAAAATGCTCTGCATTATCACAATGCAGGAGCATCAAATCTTGTTCAATCGTTTTTCATCCTTGCGAGTACAAAGGTAGCTATATTTGCTTGATATTTCCAAAATTTGTAGGTTTTCTTTACAAAATCGCCCGAAATCTGCTACCTTTGCAAGCTCTCTGCTAATTCATTGTCATTCAAAATTATTCGAAAATGAAACGATTATTTACTTATTTATTGTTGTCTGCTACTTGCCTTGTGCAAGCGCAAAACAGCGACAAACTCACGCCTGAATTGTTGTGGAAAATGGGGCGCATGAGTTTAGAGGACATTTCTCCTAATCAAAAATTTGTGCTTTATACGCTTACAACCTTTGATGTGGAGAAAAACAAGGGGAATGCCGATATTTATATGCTCAATTTAGACGATAATACGGCTACGCAACTTACCGCAACCGAAGCAAGCGAAGGGAACGCACGTTTTACGACCGATGGCGAGCGTGTAGGTTTTGTTCGTGAGGGGAAATTAATCGAAATGAACCCTTCGACAAAGGTGGAAAATGTGGTCTTAGATGCCGAAATTGGAGGATTTTTGTACGCGCCTACGGGAACAGGCTTTTTGACTTTGCAAGATGTAAAATATGGCAAAGAAACGAAAGAAATCTATCCACAGTACCCACAATCAAAAGCAAAAATTATTACTAGCTTGATGTATCGTCATTGGAAATCGTGGGAAGACGGTTACAGAGGCAATATTTTTGTTTATCCCTACAACAAAGGGGGAAAAGTGAACGCGAGCGAAGGAGTGAATATCATGCCTGAAAATTACGATGCGCCTTTGATGCCTGATGGCGGCGTTGAGCAAATGGCTTGGAGTCCCGATGGAAAAACAATTGCCTATACTTGCAAGAAATTAGTGGGTACACAAGCCGCAATTAGCACAAATTCAGACATTTATCTCTATTCTTTTGAGTCGCATCTTACCAAAAACTTGTCGGCAGAAAATCAAGGCTATGACAGAGAGCCTGCCTTTTCGCCAAATGGTAAGTATTTGTTGTGGCAACGCATGAAAACACCAGGTTACGAAGCTGACCAAAATCGTTTAATGGTATGCAATCTTGCCACAGGGGTAAAAGAGGAGCTGGGCGTAGGCTATGACAATGATGTAAACGATGCGAAATGGGCAGCAGATAATAAAACGATTTTTTTTATTGGGGGCGACAAAGGAACAAAGCCGCTTTTTATGGTGGACATTCAAGACAAACGCCCTGTGCAGTTAACGCGCAGTCAGCATGATTATGCAGGCTTTGTGATGGGCGAAAAGGAGTTGATTGCAATGCGTCAATCTATGGCGGCTCCCGCAGATTTGTATTCGGTGGATATGAAAACGGGCGATGCTTTGCCAATTACGAAGGTGAATGAGCCTATTTTGAAAAACTTGAAGATGGGCGATGTGAAAGGACGTTGGGTAAAAACTACGGATAAAAAAGAGATGTTGGTGTGGGTGGTTTATCCCCCTGATTTTGATGAAAAGAAAAAGTACCCTACCCTACTCTATTGTCAAGGAGGTCCGCAATCGCCTACAAGTCAGTTTTGGTCGTATCGTTGGAACTTTCAACTGATGGCGGCAAATGGCTATATTGTGGTGATTCCTTGCAGACGCGGTATGCAAACCTTTGGGCAGGCTTGGAATGCGCAAATCTCAAAGGATTGGGGTGGGCAAGCAATGAAAGATTATTTAACGGCAATAGATGAGGTAAGCAAAGAACCTTATGTAAACAAAAATAAACTGGGCGCGGTAGGTGCGAGCTTTGGCGGCTACTCTGTGTATTGGTTGGCGGGTAATCATAACCATCGCTTTAAGGCATTTATTTCGCATTGCGGCTTGTTCAACATGGAAAGCTGGTACGGCACTACGGAGGAGCTATTCTTTGCAAATTATGACTTAGGCGGCGCGTATTGGGAGAATCCTAAAAATCCGTCTTATAATCAATTCTCTCCGCATCGCCATGTTTCAAAATGGAATACCCCTATGTTAATCTTTCAAGGAGGCTTAGATTTTCGCGTGCCAGAAAGCGAAGGAATGCAAGCCTTCCAAGCCGCACAATTAAAAGGAATCCCCAGCCGCTTGGTACTCTTCCCCGATGAAGGACATCATATTTCCAAGCCCCAAAATGGCTTGTTATGGCAAAAAGAGTTCTTTTTGTGGTTGGATACGTATTTGAAGTAGTTTTAAATAGCTCTCATAAAAAAGTTCGGAACTCTTTAGAGAGTTTCGAACTTTTTTTACTTATTTTTTTCTTTCTTCCCCTCTTTTTTATGCAGCCGCATCTACACAACTAACCTGTAAATAACGATTACTATGTGTAAAAATGTTAGTTGTGTAGATTCTGCTGAATTAATATGGTAGTAATTGTATTTTTAACTCTCTCCCTCTTCCCTATTATGCAGCCGCATCTACACAACTAACCTGTAAATAACAATTACTATATGTAAAAATGTTAGTTGTGTAGATTCTGCTGAATTATAAGAGGAATAGTACTAGTTTTTACCCCTAACTCAACGCTACTTCACACACCAAATCAGCCCCTGTTCGATTGACAATGATTAAATTACCCATTGCATTGCTATCTTCTGCTAACAATTCCACAGGTAAACTATCCTCATTTTCTCCCGACTGCAAGGCGATTTCTGAAGTAGAACTTACCGCAGTTATATCATTGCTTACAAAAAATACTAAGGTATCTAAGCTATTATTTTTAATAGATACAAATTTACCCGCAATAGCTTTGTTGGCAAATGCTATTATTTTTCCATTTGCAGGAATGGTAAAAGATTGATAAGTAACTGCTTGCGTTGTATTCGTACTAGCCCGAATATATTGCAACTCAAAATAAGTTTCTACTTGTTGTACGTCTGCAACATATTTATACAATAAATAAGCAAAAGATTTGTGCATCATCATTGCCAAATTTTGCCTAGAAGTTTCTACTGCGTTTCGTAATTGTGCATCTTGATATTCATATCCTTGTTGCGTAGTTCTGACAGTTGTAAGTAAATTAAAAAAATTCTGCACATCTGTTTGAAGAGCTGCCAAACTAGGATAAGTACTTAATTTTTGTGCTAAAATACTTACTGCATTTACCCGTTCATCGTAAGCTCCTTTTTGAAAAGGTGTACGATTATTAGGCAAAATGTCCATATATTCTATGGTATCATCTAAATATTGTCCTTGAATCGTGATGTCCCATTGTTTAATTTTTTTACCACTTAATTCCGCCAATAACTGCTCCATTTGCATTGTTTTACTACGATAAGCAGAACTGTTAAGCTGCACATTATTAAACGCTTGCATAAACGCATCATAAGCAGGCTTTACAAAATTATAAATAGCAGTAATCTCAGGGTCGCCAATGTTCCCATTAAGTTTATCTAAATGGTCTTTTGCCATAATAATCATTAAGCGAAAACTATTTTTAGTTACGCTATCAAACGGATTACGGAGATAACTCCAAACATTTGTGTTCATTGTAATGTGTAATAAATGTTGTAATGTTTTTTAAGTGTTTGGAACTCTTTAGAGAGTTTCGACTGCTTAAAAAGATAAATTTTGTAAATAATTGAAACACAAAAATAAAGTGTAAACATAACAAAAGCAAATTTTTTGTAAAAAAAATACAATAACTACCTAGCATAAATAAAGGTAGCTATCCTTTCCTAAAAAAGAGTGCTTACCTTATTTTTTAAATAAGCTCAAAAAAGGCTTCCCACGCATCATCTCAACTTCTAACTAGCCCAAATCATCTTCCTGCCACATTTTTTTCCTTCGAACTACCTTCGGACAAGTGTACGGAGGTATTTCTACGCTTCGAATGGGCTTCGGACAGGTGTACGGAGGTCTTTCTACACTTCGAATGAGCTTCGGACAAGTGTACGGAGGGGTTTCTACGCTTTGAATGGGCTTCTGACAAGTGTACGGAGGTAGTTTGAAGTGTGGAAATAGGTCAGGATAGCTATTTTGGCTTATGTTGCGTTATTTAGTCTTTACGGTTCGCAACCCTTCAAGGGTTGCGAACCGTAAAGGCTAAATAACGAAACATAAGCCAAAATAGCTATCCTGACCTATTTCCACACTTCAAACTACCTCCGTACACTTGTCCGATGTCCATTCGAAGTGTAGAAACACCTCCGTACACTTGTCCGAAGCCCATTCGAAGTATAGAAACACCTCCATACACTTGTCCGATGCCCATTCGAAGTGTAGAAACACCTCCGTACACTTGTCCGATGCCCATTCGAAGTACAGAAACACCTCCGTACACTTGTCCAAAGGTAGTTCGAAGAAAAAAAATGTGGCAGGAAGATGATTTGAGCTAGTTAGAAATTAAGAAGTTTCGCCGTTGTTGGTATGGCGATAGCCTACCAACAACGCGAAAAGTACTTTCTGCTGACCACCCTGACTTAGCGACTTCGTATAACAACATTGCAATAACTTATTATTATTTACAAGATTTTTTACAAGCCTTTGCTTATTTCCAAAAGGCAATTGTGATTTTGAAGAAATCCTTACCTATTGGGCATAGGGATACAAAAAGTGTTATGGATAGTATGGGGCTTGTATTGGGTGCATTAGTTAAAGCAGGTAGAAGGAGAGAAAGAGAAGGGTATATACAATGGTATGTGGAGGAGTGTAGGTAAGCTACGGGATTTAGTGTAAACGGTTCGCAACCCTCGAAGGGTTGCGAACCATTTACACAAAATCCCGCAAAGGTGTTAGGAGTAGCTTCAGGGTTTATTTTTTAGGGTTCGCAACCTTTAAAAGATTGCGAACCCTAAAA
>JBJXHA010000051.1:0-4853 GCA_046160275.1 Bacteroidia bacterium
CTTCGTAGGTTTTTCCTGAACCTACGAAGGTCTCGTCATTTCCCGAAAAACAAAGTTCCTTTTGCCAAGGTCTGCTCTACCAAATAACCCACGCTTTTTTCGCATAAATGAATCAAGGTTTGGGGGAAAATGCCCCAAAAAAGAAGCATTGCAGCAAGCGGAATCAGTAAAATATATTCTCTTGTATTCAAATCTGTCAATTTTTCTTCCCAATTGTCGCTGCCAACAGGCTGAAAAACCCCAAAGAACATTTGGCGGTAGGTTCTTAGGAAATAAACTGCCCCTAACACAATCGTCAAAACGCCCACAATGGACATCCAAAGCGGAATCGTACTCACCTTATTAAAAGGAGCTTGAAACGCCCCCATAAATACAAATAATTCGGAAATAAAGGCATTAAAACCAGGCAATCCCAAAGAAGCAAAAAAGGCAATCAAAACAAAGAAGGAATATTGTGGCATTTTTGACCATAATCCACTGAAATTCAAGATTTCACGATTATGAACGCGGTCATAAATTACCCCGACCAATAAAAAGAGCATGGCAGAAGTCAAACCATGATTAAACAACTGTAATTCAGCGCCTAACATTCCCGCAGTCGTTAAACTCGCCATTCCTAATAAAGTATAGCCCAAGTGAGAAACGGAAGAATAGGCAACTAAGGCTTTCAAATCCTTTTGTGCCGTTGCCACCAAAGCTCCGTATATCATTGAAATAATGCCAAACAAACCAATCCACCAAGCGAAATAAATGCCGCCTTCGGGAAAAATGCCGTAACAAATTCGCAAAATGCCATAACCGCCCACCTTTAACAATACACCCGCCAAAATCACCGAAATCGAAGTAGGGGCTTCTACGTGCGCATCGGGTAGCCAAGTATGCAAAGGCACAACGGGAACTTTAATGGCAAAGGCAATAAAAGTTACCAAAAAGCCCAACAATCGCGCATCATAGCCAAAAATCGTGGAGCTAAAATCAAAAATGCTATTGGGAACGAGATGCGCCAGGTTGCCGTCAGCAGTCGTTTGCATCATAGAAAGGAGGTTAAATGTGTAAACAGGTTTGCCGTTGATGGCTTCATCGGAAAAACTAAATGCCAAGCCAATCATTACTAACAGTAAAAAAACGGACCCTGCCAAAGTGTAAATGAAAAACTTAATGGCAGCATATTCTCGGCGTGCGCCACCCCAAATTCCGATTAAAAAGAACATGGGCAGCAACATTAATTCATAAAATAAATAAAAGAGGAAAAAGTCAAGGGAAACAAAACAGCCAAGCATCGAGGTATTGAGCAGCATTAACAGCATAAAAAAGGCTTTTGGGCGTTTTTCGATGTGCCAAGCTGCGAGCGTTGCAATCCAAACTACGATAAGCGAGAGCAGCACGAGCAAAAAACTAATGCCATCAACGCCTACAATGTATTCAATTTTGAGTTTTCCCCAATCGCCTAAATCTGCCAAAATCCAAGGTGCTTTTTGCAAGAAAGCAAAACCTGTGGGATTTGTTTGTAAATGTGTTTCAAATGTGGGAACTCCTTGTATCAAAAACCAAAGTAGTTGTAAGGTGCTGGTAGTCAAGGCTATCCAACGATAGGCATTGACAAAACGCGGCGGCACAAAAGCCATGATGAGGAGTGCCACTAAGGGCAGAAATAGTATTTCACTTATCATATTAGTATCAGTGAACAATTAACAGTAAACAGTTATCAGAAATAAAGTACTTATTATCAAGTGAATATGTTTTTGAAATTGCTAACTTATTTTGTTCGTATTACTTAGGTAGTTAACAGCCCTTGTAAGAGACGAAAACCTTACAAGGGCTAGAAAAGTTTGGCAAGTTACGAAAAGGAAAAACAAGGGCAAAGAATATTCCCGCACCTTAGGTTTTTTTCCTTCGTTTCTATTGGCCTAACCACTTCGCACGGTATTTTTTCTGTGCTTCGGTAGGGTTTTTGGCGATTTGTAAGTAATGCGTGTATTTATGCTGTGTGTAAGTTACTTTTACAGGCAAGGTAATTTCTTTTCCAGCACGTTTTACAGGGAAATTAGCGGTTTCGCCTTCTTTAAGCCAGTCTCCGTTTGCGTTTTTGAAAACGGTAGCATAAGCTCCTTTTACGACTTCATCGCCTACTTGAATACCTGCCCATTCTTTTTTGCCAACTTTTGCTACCTTAATTGGGGTTTCTCCCATTTGAATAAGAGGAGTCGAAAGTCTTACATCATTATCTGACTTTAACATCGGGTTTTTAGGCTCTTGTAGCTCTGCATTTGCCTTATATTCCATGCCAATCGTGCTAAGATTTTTTAAGTCCCAATCAGTTCTCCCGCTAATGTAGGTATCAAAAAACTTTTGCAAGTCGGGGTGTACTTCGGCTACAAATTCTTTGATAAAAGTTGTTTCTTCAAAAGATTTATTCGCACCATAACGATTTCGCAAGGTCAATACCACATCTTTTAAGGTCTTTTTAGCGTCGGTTAAGCGAATGATTTCGGCATCTAACAACAAGCCTAATATCGCGCCTCTGTCATATACGTGCGCATATTGTTTGTGATAAGGTTTTTCCAGTACTTGCGCACTCATTTCAGTCATTGACATTTTGGAAATAGGAAAATCACTACCTGAAGCGATTTTTGTCCGTACAACATTTTGGGTATAATCTTTTTCCGTCATTAGTCCGGCTTGCACTTGAATCAATCCTGCAAAATATTCTGTAATTCCCTCATACAGCCACAAGTGGCGACTCATTACAGGCTTAACATAATTAAAATCACCGATATGTTGTGAATGCAATCCTAAAGGCGTAATAATGTGCATAAATTCATGAATTGCCACATCTTTCATTTGGTCTTTTACGTCCATTCCTTCAATTCCAAATTCAGGCATATAATACAAAGAAGAATTGCCATGCTCTAAGGCACCAAAGCCTTTTCCTCCAAAAGCCGCAAGCAACTGAATGATTTTACCTGGAGTTATGTTCCCTGTCAATGCATCTTTGTATTGGCGCAAATCTGCCACGTAAATTAAGAAGGCATAACGATCAACGGGCAAGGCGGGCAAAAACTTTGCAATCGCTTCCATTGAAGCCTTCATTTCTCCATAAATTTCTTTCGCCATTGCATTCCCCGATTCCGCATAAACTGAGAGGGTTACGTGCGTATTATTTACACGGAAACTCACAGTATCAGGTTTTGCAAACAAAATAGGGCAATCCACTAATTGATGATAGTCGTCAGCTCTCATTTTTTGTGTAGTAGCGGTTGCTTCCGTTTGCTGCATGGCTGTTACCCCATATAAATTGCTAGGTTTTTGGAAAGAAAGCTCGACAGGCAGTTTCTCCATGCCTTCCAAAAAGCCGAAAAAGCCTGAATTGTTAAAAACGTAATTTTTTCCTGCTTCGATATTTGTTCCCGCAGGTTCAAAAATCTTATCTTTCTTAATGTTTGTGTCGAAAGAATCATCAACTTTGTAACGGATCGTTTTGAGGTTCGTTGCGCCCGTAATTTCAAAGGAATTGTTAGAGATTTTTTTCACGGCTAATGCTTTTCCGTTTGCATCAAGTGCTTGAAAATCAGCAATAAACCTTCCGTAATCTTCCGTTGCATACGTTCCAGGAATGGTTGCAGGAAAATGAAACAACATCACAGATTTTGAAACCGTAGGCACTTCTAAGGAAACACTCACTTGGTCATTTACCACATTTACCAAATCAACGGAATAACGATACACATTATCCGCAAAAGCCTGAATAGAAAGTGCTAATAAAAAAGTAAATAATAATTTTTTCATAAAAAGAATAATTGATGGGGGCAAAATTAAGGAAAAGGTGGGAGATTTTTACGGGTAAGTAAAAAAGAAACCGCAAGAAAGCAGGGAAGGGAAAAGGCTAAAGCTAAAAAATAAAGCGTTCAGAATACCTTGAAGCATTCCGAACGCTTTTACAGCGTAGTATTCTCAATACACCGTAAAGGAAAATTTCTAATGTTTTTGCGGGCTGGTCATGCTGTAAGCATCTTATCAAACCTAGCTTGAACACAATGGGTGATAAGATGCTTACAGCATGACAACTAGAGCGAAATGCAATAGAACTTAATTTACAGTGTACTAAACAACCCAAATACAAACAATCTTTTACTTTGGAATTGCTACACAATGCACACCGTATCCGCCATGTGGGTCGTAGGCATCATAAATAATGCAAGGATAGGCGATGCCGTCTTTGTAAATTACTCTGTCATACATTGCCCTTACGGTTGCGTTGTAGTCGACACCACAATAGGGTTCAAACATGGTTTTGGCATTAACTAATACTACCGCTACTTTTCCGCTTGCCATCGTACTTTGCGGGATACGCACTTGGAAGTCTATTGCCGATGATTCGGTACCATATACACGTGGCTCACTTGAAAAGGTATATTTTGCCGACATTTCCCCTGCGATTTCTTCCAAAAATCCCATATTTCCATTGTCCATTTTCCATGTCCAAATTCGTACTTCAGGTTTTGCATTGACTACCAACGTTTTAGGATAGGAGATGTAGGTGTTAAATACAGGTAAATCATTTACCCATTTTGGGATTGCCAAAAAATCGTTTTTTACAGAAGACTGTACTAAAGTTTCACTTTGCCCTGTTAAGGCTGGTTTCATGGGGTTTGCGGCACTTGTGCCTATGTGAGATTTTATTTTTTGCGCAAAAATAGGCAAACTTAATATCGAAAATAAAAGGAATAAACTCGGTAACTTTTTCATATAAATAGTTTAAATGGTAAATGTATTCTTATTTTGTAGTTAATGAGAGGGAAAAAAGAAAGGTAACTGCTAAACATAAATTTTGTTATTTTTTAGGGCGGGGTTTA
>JBJXHA010000052.1:0-3542 GCA_046160275.1 Bacteroidia bacterium
TAATCGATAGGAAAATTTCTCTAAAAGAATTACTATGCACAAGACCTAAAATGGTAAACATAAATTAATCGCGCAGCTTCCAAATTTAGGTTACTTGCTTTTGTAGTTTGAGCAACCAAGATTCCACCAAGCCCCACGGTACCTGTAGATGTAATATCATTAAAAGTCCCTGCTACCCATAGTCTGTCGCTATTTTTTGATTCAGTCATAACATCAAAGGCTGAATTGCACTGGAGATTCAAGCCTCCCGCAGGAAAAACCGCATAGTTTGAGATATATGTTTGCCCAAACAAACATTGAGGCAGCGAAACAACCGCAAAGCCAGCCAAAATTAAATAATAAAATAACTTTTTCATTTGTAAATAAAAATAAGCATGAATCTCTACTCCTTTTGCGGCGTTTCGAGTTACTCCGTCTTTGATATTTTCCCCTTCAAAGAAATAGGTTTTTAGATAAAATTTACTTAGTTGAAAGCTGCTAGGTTTCTCCTATTTAAGCTATTCCCTTACATAGTGCGCTCACACACCAAAACCTAAGCAGAAAAGAGAAAAATTTTCACTTTTTTTCGATTTATTTTTTCACAAAAAAACTCCCCACACTTCTTTGCAGAAATGCGGGGAGAGGAGGGCTTTTCACTTCTCTATTTTTGTTATTCTTTGATAAATTTTTGAGTTCTTTGCTCACCTTCGGCATTTACTCTTAGGACATATATTCCTTTAGGTAACTCTGCTACATTCAGTTCTAGCTCCGATTTTTCAGCATCAATCAAATGGTGTTGAACCGCTTGTCCGCTTGTATTAATGATTTCGATTTTGGAAATAATACCTAGTCCCAATAAGCCTGAAATTTTTAAGCTAGTAGTAGCAGGGTTTGGCGTAATTTCGATATTTGTAATATTCTCATACGTTTCTTCATTTTGGCTTAAGCGTGATCCGCCACCTCCTCCACCAGCTCCCCCAATCACTTTGATAAATCCAGACCGAATTAAAGTTGCAGCAGGAGCAGGCGTATTAGCCCCATTATAATATTTCAAAGTATAGGTAATTTTATAATAGGCTGTACTTCCAGAAAGAATAGCAGGCATACCTGGTGAAGAAAGTACATCATAAGTGCCTACCGCTGATGGTCCTGGATAATTCTTTGTGTAATTATAACTTCCTGTTCCCGTCATAATTGCCCCAGTACTTGTAACCCTTCTTATGTTTATGCTATAAGTAGAAGGATGAGGGACGAAGCTACTATTAACTGTAGCACCATATTCATAACCAGAACAATTATAAGTTGTTGAGTATGGATTACACGAAACTAATGGAGCTAAATAACTAGCCGCCCATGAAGCGAAATTATTAGGATAAGGATTTAATGCAAACTGGTTTAATGTAATTACATCTATTGGTAAAGCAAGACTTGAAATACAGCTATTTGTTACAGAAATCGCACTTCCAATGGCTGTCGACAAATACGCCCCATTTATTTTAATGTTAGGATAGATTTTATCAACAGGAATGATGGGAATTTGAAATAATTTATCATTAGACACTGGTGCACCATCAGGATAACCTGGATAGTAACCGCACCCTCCAGACATACCTGATTTTATCACAAAATAAGGTTTTGTATTATTTACCGTAACATTTGTAAACAAAGGTAGCGATTGAAGCGGATAAGAAATGATGCTACTGCTAGTTGTGCCTCCAGCAACAAGGTAAGATTGAGCAGAACCCATACTAAAAAAGCTACCACATCCCATATTACTATTTATATCAAAAGTACAAGGAAAAGGTATCGCTGGAATTGGTTGATTTGGGGTATAAACAATGTAATGAGGTGTAGATAAATTGTCATTCCATGGAATAGGGGCAAAATTTACATTATTCGTAAAATAATATTGCCCATAAGAGGACATAGATAAAAAAAGAAAAACAATTACGCTTCCTAAAGAAAAAACTTTTCTCATAATCTAACAATTTACAATTTATTTACCTACTCTAGTCGCTTTTCGGCATCCGCGCTTTGTTTTCAAAAGACAAAGGAACTTTCAATACATCTACTTAGTGCGCTCACAAACCAAAACCTAAGCAGCGAAAAGAAATTTTTTTACTTTTTTTTGTTGCGTATTATTGTGGTGAAATTGGGAAGGGGAATGAGAAAGAGGGGGTTGTAAGAAAATGAGGAAAATGTAAGAGTTTTTTCACTTAGGTTTTGGAAGTTTAACACACTATTGACAAGTAATTGAACATGAAGGTATTTGAGCATTTAGGGAAAAGGGAGTTATTAGCAGCATTGAAGGAGCAAAAGTCGAGGAGCGAAATTATTGCGAGCATTTATAAAGAGGTGCAAAGCATTTTGTTCGCGGCGTTTAATAGTCCTTCGCCTGTCATTGATTTTGATACGCGGCTGCATAAGTTGTTTATGTATTTTCGGGTAAGCCAAACGCGAGAGCAGGTGGGAGAGTTGATGAATGAGGCGTATATTACGTTGGGGCAGAAAATTATGAACGATGAATTTGAGGGAGGAGCGAAAGAACAAAAACCCCTTGACGCACTGAAAGCCTATTGGGTAACCATTTGTAAGTGGGAATATATCGCTCAACGAAGGAAGCAGATGATTGTTCCAGAAAAAGAAAGTGAGGAGGAAGGAAAAAAGGAGCTGCGGGAGATTTCTCTTACGGATAAGGAGGCATTTGTGGCAGAACCGCTTCGGCAAGATGTAGAGTTAAAAATGGATTTAGATGCCGCTTTTGCGCGTTTGAATGAAAAGTGTCAGCGCATTATTGAAATTTTGGTTTTTCAAGACCAATCTTGTTATGAAGAAAGCACACGCAGCCTTGTTGGGTTTCAAACGGAAGCCTCTTGTATGGATGCTAAATCCAAATGCGTAAGCAATTATCGCAATGAATTGAAAAAAGGTAGCTCTATTTGGGAGATAATTAAGCAAAAATTTAGATAAATAAGGGCAAGTCCCTTCAATAGTATATAAAAACGAATGTTAGTTTTGGTCATACAACTTGTTAATTATTAGTTGATTACGTTACAATTTTTCATTATTTCTAATTCTAAAAGACTTATTTTATTCAGATGGAAAAAAAGGTACTCGCTTACCTTGAAAATCAGCTTTCTGTGCAGGAAAAAGCTGATTTTGAGAAGGAAATGCACGAAAACGCCTCATTTGCCAATGAGGTAGCCGAGATGAAAACTGCCCTAAATGGCTTAAAGCAGCTTCAACAACATCGGCAATGGAAATCGGAAATTGAGGGAATTGCCTCTCAAGTGGCGCGTCCTGCAACGAAAAAGAAACTCTCCCTTTCGTTCTTTATGACAATGGCAGCAACTTTACTGCTATTGGTACTCGGTCTTTGGTTGTCTTGGAAACCTGAGTTAGAAATGGCACAATGGCATCAAGAAAGGGTGCAGGGAGCGCAAGAAGACCTGCAAGTTTTGTATGAAAAAGGAGATTACGAAGGCTTTAAACAGCGTGCAGTCCAAGAAAACATTCCCGAAACTCAACCCACTGGAGGGGACGCAACGGCATACCCTACTTCC
>JBJXHA010000053.1:0-4492 GCA_046160275.1 Bacteroidia bacterium
CCTAATTTTCCTACGCAAGTAATGGAAGCGAGTGATGCCGAATTGTACCTCAATGCGATAGTTCATTATTTAGGCGATTGGATTGGAGCGCGTATTTTGCCAAATTATAAAAAACTGAAACGTGAACCTTTAAAAGATAAAATCGCCTTAAAAGTCATTGACTTGGGTACAGAAGCTGAATTTTGTAAAATTTGTGAAAATTTATTGGCTTCAAAAACTTCGATTTCTGAAACAGATAAAGCTGATGTTACTTGGTTTGTAGAAAACTACGGTGATAATTTGCAAGCGATTGTGCCTGCTGCAATCCCTTTGAAAGAAAATATTGCGTATTTCTGTGCCTTGTTGTTGAAAAATAACATCAAAAGTCTAGAAAAAGTAGAAAATTATGTAGCGTCTTTTATCAAAACTGCGACTGACGTATTGCGTTTGGCGGCAGCAATGTCAAATGGCGATGTGAGCTTGGCAGAACCCACTAAATTTGTAAAATTCAAACGTGCAGAGCGAAAATTTTTGTTGTCTTTGCTTGAAAATGCGGGAAATATTACTGAAGATATGTTGCGTTATCCAGAAAGATGGAAACGTTTGGGCGAAATTTTGCACCCAGGCGAATACAAAAATCGTTTTGCCAAAACAGCAAAATCCTTCAATATTCTTCGAAATAACAACGATTTTTTGACATTCAACGCAAAAGTAGAGGCGGCTTTGGTGAAAAAAGACACAAATGCCGTAGCTGATTTGTTAAAAACGAGAGCAGGAGAATTTGCTCGCCGTTTAGACCATTTGTTGCGATTAGTCCATGAAGATACGAAGAAAGTAGAAAAACTACTCTCTGATTTTCAAGAAGTTGCAGAAAATGTAGCTACACCCGTTTTGTTGCAAGTGCGTTCGCATTTTATTCACCGAAATTCAACACATCGTGAATCTTTACGTACTTTTTTCCCAAAAGGAAATTTGGCGAAAGTGCAAGCGATTAAAAATGAATTGCCTTTTGTGAACAAGCAAACTTGTATTCAACTCGCGGTGATTTGTGAAAATGCTTTGTTGGCGCGATTTGCAAACTTGCCTTCTTTGGGTAAAGTCTATCTTGAGGAGAAAATGCAAGATTATTTAGTGCCTTTTTCACAACGTTCAGCTTCCAAAGCCTTGCGAACTGCGGTGCGTGGCTCAAAAATTTCGATGCCTGAAGGTAATACGATTCGCTTCTTTTTGTGGTGGAAAGAAGGAAAAGTGAATGACGTTCCTACGGGTCGTGTGGACATTGACCTTTCGGCTTCGCTATATGGCAAAACGTGGAATTATATGGAGCATATTTCTTACACGAATTTGCGTTCTGCAACCTATAATGCGGCACATAGCGGTGATATAACCTCTGCGCCAAATGGTGCGTGCGAATTTATTGACTTGGACATCAACTCTATCGTGAAATATGGTGGACGTTATGTGGTTATGTCTTTACATTCTTTCACTTCTCAGCCTTATTGTAATTTGCCAGAATGTTTTGCGGGTTGGATGATGCGACAAAAACCAAAATCAGGCGAAATTTTTGAACCAAAAACGGTGCAAGATAAAATTGATGTAACAGCAGATACGCAAATTGCAGTTCCTGTGATATTGGATTTGGTGGAAAGAAAAGTAATTTGGGCAGACATCGCCTTAAAAAGCGACCCGTATTATTACAACAATGTAGAAGGAAATGGCGCAAATTTGGTCTTAATGGGAAAAGCATTGAGTTCCTTAACAAAACCAAACCTATACGATTTGTTGTTCTTGCACGCTGTTTCACGCGGTGAATTAGTCGAAGACAAAACCGAAGCAGACACCATTTTCGCTGTAAATGAAGGCGTTACACCTTTCGATACCGAAGTGATTATGGGAGAATATTTGTAACAGAAAACAGTAAGCAGTTATCAGTAAACAGTTTTTAGTAAGTAGGGCTGTTTCTTTTGATAACTGTTTCCTGCCAAACTGATAAAGAATAGAACAGTGTCGTAGAAGAAGTGTTACTTCGTACTAAAACTTTTTTTTCCAAAACGCAATAACTACATTCACACACTTATTTCGAATTGTTACCTGTTCTTTTTAAAATATCAAAACATAATATTGTGTCGTAAAAAAGTGTTACTTCGTTCAATAGTCACTTTTTGCTTGTTGAAGATGTTTTCCATTAATTTCAACCTTTTATTCTTGTTTTGCGAATAAAAAAGTAGTATTTTTGCTACAAAATGAGTAAAATGAAACCACAAGACATTGTTATTTTAGTAAAATTACTGTTACAAAAAGAGGATAAATCGTGGACGTATCAAAGTTTAGCAAGTCAACTTAACATGAGTAGCTCTACTATTCATGCGAGTTTAGAACGCTCGCACAAGGTAAACTTATATAGCAAATGGCGAAAAGAGGTATTTGTTAGCCCCTTTTTGGAGTTCTTATTTCATGGTTTAAAATATGTATTTCCTGCCGAAATTGGAGAAAAAGTAAAGGGGATTCCTACGGCACACTCTGCAAAACCCTTAGCCGATTTTATTATCACAAGCAAGGAAAATTATGTTTGGAAGACTGAAGGAGCAGAGCAAGAAATCGTAGGATATGAAGTTAGTCCTTTATATAAAAACCTCCCTAACATTGTAAAAAATGACATAAACTTATATGAAGCATTTGCTTTGATAGATGCTTTGAGGGTAGGGAAAGCGAGAGAAAAAAACTTTGCACAAGAAGAACTCACAAAAAGATTGAAAAATGGAAAATAAGGAAAGGCTCATAACGATTGCAGGTGGGCTGAAAGAGATTTTGGCACAAGTGGTTTTTGTAGGCGGTTCTGTGCTGGAGTTATATCTCGAAAATGAAACGGTTTGCGACATACGCCAAACTGATGATATTGATGTAGTTGCAACTACTATTACCTATAAACAATATGCGGAATTAGAGGAAAGGTTAAGACAACTAGGTTTTCAACATGATATGTCTGAAGATGCACCTATTTGCCGTAAGGTTTACCAAGGAATTAAAGTTGATTTTATGCCAACTGATGAAAATGCACTTGGCTTTAGTAACCAATGGTATAAAGCGGGAGTTGATAAAGCAACAAATTATTCATTGACGGAGAATGTAAAGATTCGTATATTTCCTATCGCTTACTTTATTGCCTCAAAAATCAGTGCTTTTTTATCTCCCTCTCGAAAATATCAGGGCGATTTCATGGCAAGCCATGATTTTGAAGATATAATGACGATACTTGCTTATAAAGAGGGTATTATCGAAGAAATACAGCAAGCAGATATTGAAGTTCGTATTTACCTTCAGCAATTTCTCAGCACGCTTAAACAACGTGATGATTTTCATTATATTTTACAATGCCTTTTATACAATGAAGAATTAGAACAAAAAACAGAAACATTGATAAACAAGATATTATCTCTCTAAAAACACAACATCGTGTCGTAAAAAAGTGTTACTTCGATTAATAGTTACTTGTTGCTGATGTTTTTGTTTTTTCGTGAAAAATGGGTATCTTTGCTTTTCATTATTACTAATATCATGCATTATCAAATAGAAACAGAAAATAGCTTTGTATCAACGTTCTTGGTTTTTCTTCACAAAATAGGGGCAATTCGCATACAAGAAACCAGCAAAAAAGAATCCCTAGAAAGTGATGTGCCTATTACGGAAATCGTAGAAAGTGTGAAAAATGGCTATCAAGAAATGAGGAAACATCAAAAAGCAGGGACAAAACCCAAATCAGGTGCCGAATTTTTAGCGGAAATGGGAAAGGAGTTTTCAGAATGAATGAAATTCGTGTATTAAGTTCTTTTGAACGGGAATTTAAAAAGCTCGGAAAAAAATATAAAGGCATTACAAAAGATTTAGCAAATTTATTTGAACAATTAGCAGAAAATCCGTTTTTGGGTGATGTTATCCCTAATACAAATGGCGCAAGGAAAGTACGAATGGCTATTTCTGCAAAAAATAAGGGGAAAAGCGGCGGTGCAAGAGTAATAACTTATGTATTAGAATATACAGAGGCTGGGGATTGCGAAATTTGGCTATTATCTATTTATGATAAATCAGAACTTGAAAATGTAAGTCAAGAATTCATTACACAAAAAATAGCAGAAGCATTGGCTGAAGAAATAGAAAATGATTCTCTAGAATAAAGGGATTAAAAACATAACATCATGTCGTAAAAAAGTGTTGCTTCGTTCCATAGTCACTTTTTGCTTATTGCCGATGTTTTTTTGGTTTTTTTCGCTATATTTTGTAAATTTGCGTTTTTAGTATTCAATAAAGATGAGAATTGTCCTAGAAATACCAGATAATCATTATCGCTTCTTTACAGAGTTATTGGCACGTTTGTCTTTTGCTAAAATTGTAAAAAGTGTGATTGCTCCTGTAACTGTAACTGCACATAGTTGGCAGCAACTAACAGAGCAAATGGGAAAAGATACAAACGTTCGTATCACTGATATGGAGGCTTTTTATGCAACCTTACCCCCTG
>JBJXHA010000054.1:0-3823 GCA_046160275.1 Bacteroidia bacterium
TTTAATGAGTTGACCTTTTTAGAAAACCTATTTCCATTTTTTGCTTAGTTATCATTTCCTTTGAAAAAACTGTAACATATCATTAACTAATTCCTCCCGACCTCTTCCAAAACTGAAAAGGCCATGGTCTGAATCTGACTGTTAATTGTTTACTGATACTACCACCGATTTTCCTTCATATTTTCTAAATAATATTGGCGATAGGCTTTTAAATTGGATATGTCTGTTTGATGATTCGTTTTTGGGGGAAGAATTTGGTCTTGATGATTCCGAATTGTGGCTTGTTGGTCTATCATTTCTACATAATAATGGGGGCGAATGAAATAATATTTTCCATTTTCGTAACAAATGGCTTTCCCTTCGCTAGGCTTAAAAAAGGATTCGCCAATGTGGGAAATTGGCAGGCTTTCCCATTCCAAATAATCCAAAATGCTGGGCAAAATGTCGCAATGTTGTACTACTTTTTTCGCGTCAATGTTGGGGTATTTTCCTTGTGGGTGATACAACATTAGGGGAACTTTAAATTTCCCTAACTGTTTTTGCTTAAATTCAGGTAAAACACTAAGACTCGTGTGGTCGGCTGTGATAATAAAAAGCGTTTGATTGTACCAAGCTTGTTTTTTGGCATATTCAAAAAAGCTCTTTAAAGACCTGTCAGTATAGGCAATCGCTTGATAAACAGGCAGTTTTCCTTTGAGTAATTTACCTTCATATTTGCTAGGAATCGTATGAGGTTCATGTGCAGTAATAGAAAAAATGGTACTTACGAAGGGCTTGTTTTTCTGTGTCATTTCTTTTGCCACATATAAAAAATAGTCCTCGTCCCATATCCCCCAAGTTCCATCAAAATCTGCCTTTGGGTTAGGATATTCATTCCTGCCAAAGTATTCAATACCAAGGCTTTCACTCATTTTATTGAAATTCATGCTGCCATTTTTTGCGCCATGAAAATAGCCCATAAAATAGCCTTTTTCTCGCGCAAAATCACCTATCTTTGAATAATGATTATCTTTAGAGAAGGTATAACCCATTGCATTATTCATCAAAGAGGGAATTGACATTAACACAGACGGAAAACCCTCAATCGAAGTGCTGCCATTTGCAAAAGCCTGCTCAAAATATTGCCCTTCTTTTGCCAAAGAATCCATAAAAGGCGTGTAACTTGTTCCTTTATTATACAAACCCATGTACTCGGCTGCACAGCTTTCGAGTATGAAAACGACCACATTTTGTTGGGGATATTCCACCGAATCGGCATAAATGTTCTGTTTTCGAATGGCTTCTACTGCTTCTTTTGGCACATCATCATAAGGGGCTGCTGCGGCATATTTCCAAGAGTGAACGATTGAAAAAACGGTATTAATTCGTAATACACTCAAGGCTGCATCGGCATTTTGGCTAAAAGAATAGGTATAATTTAAGGGTTCAAATCCACCCCTCATGCTAAAAGGAATGAGCATCAAAAAAACAGAAAATATACTAACATTGACAGTTTTGTAATGATGTTTTTTGATATTTTCATAAAAAGGGAAAATCTTAAATTTGGGAAAAAATCCATAAATAATCATCAATAACACAATGGTAATGAGGGCTACGTCCCAAAATTGGAAGATCATGCGCTGCGTATGTTCTGCTGTATCATCACTTTGGAAAAGTAGGCTAAAAGACAAGCGATGTTTGGAAAATTGAGAATATTTTGCGTCTGCTAAATTTAATCCTATGGCTGTGCCAACCCCTAACAAGAAAACAAAACGACAGAAAAACTCGAAAATAGGGTGGGGGAGTTGGGATTGTTCTTTACTTCTAAAAAAAGAAAAACTCGACAACAGTGAAAGCAAAAAAAAGGGCAATAACATATAGGTTAGGGCGAAAATGTCGTATCGCAGCCCAATGACAAAAGAAGAGGCTAATGCCAAAGTAGCATGATTTTGATAAACGCCCCAACTATATAAAAGAAAAACCAGCCTACTGATTTGCAATATCAATAAGCCAAAGCCCAAACGAAGGATAATATTTGCGATGATATTCATAAGTTTAAAAGCCTTGAAATTGATGAAATTGGGTAAGTAGATAGACGCAAATATAGTTGTTTTTTCGATGAAATGGAAATTTGAGAAGAAATTTCCATTATTTAAAGGGGGAAGGTACAGCGAGTTTTTTCTTTTTATCTAATTTAAAACTTTTCTCCATTTGTCAGATTCTGCAAATTCTTTAATGGTTTCATTTCTTGTTTCTAAAAGCGATTTCATGTATTTCTCAAGGAACAATTTATCCGCAATTTTTCCTAAAATCCCTAAAGGGGATTGATAGTCAAAAATGTCTATCATGAGCGTTTTACCTTCAACCTCTTTGAAAATGTGTTCGTGTCTGAATCTTTTAAAAATTCCTTTTTCCATTTCATCAACAAAGTAATCAGGCATTTTAAATTCAGTAATTTTAGAAGTCAAACTTTGATAAACGCCAAAGTGTTTTGCTCTCCATGTTACGGATTGCTTCTCACCCATTAACCCAGAAGTTACTCCTGCTATTGCTTCCTCATTTGTTTGCTTTGTTGAAATTTTGTGAAGGTCTATACTTCTTGATAAATCAAAAACAATTTTTATGGGCGCATTAATTTCTGTTTCTATTTTTATTTTTGGCATAGACTCTTTGTTTTTTTTCGGGTTTATAAGAGTTTACATATTAGCGATGGCGGGGCATTTGAAAAACGTCAGCCCAACATTTGCACAAATACCCAATAGCATTACAAAAGTCGAGTTTACTACTGTCAGCCCCACTATTGCCAATATGATGTTAGCGCTTCGTTGATTTCCTTCAGCGTTTTTTCATTATTTATTGTCTTCAAACCAATTTACGATTGATGGCATATTTCTCTCAAAGCCACCAGGAATAAAGAAGTTAAGAAGCCCACATTTCTCATTTGTCCTGTTTGCAAAGTCGTGAACCGTTTTAGCAGGTATTCTTAAAAAAGTTCCTTTCTCTACGTCAACCCATTTGTCACCTACGAGTATTGATGCAATACCTGCAATACCATAAAATACTTCGTCATTGTCTTCGTGTTGGTGTGCACCAGGTCCGTCTGAGTTTGGTTCAAGCCACCACTCTGAAATGCTATATTTGTTTGCTGTTTCATTTTCATCTGCCTTAAAAACCGCCGTCATCGTGCCGCAGTTGTATACTCTTCCTTCACCTGTTTTAAGAAAGAGAGCATCCGTTTCTTTATGTTTATGTTCCATAATTCAAACTACTACTTTCGTTTTTGTGTCACTCTACAATTATTGCTAATTGTTGTGCGTGTGTTTGGAATGAACATCCCGAACAGTCTGCCAAAAATTACGAAAAAATAAAGGATAAAATCAAATAAGTGTCAGTTAACAATTAACTTTATCAGTAAACAGATATAAAGTGTTGATAATTAATTTTTTGTGATAAAAAATAACATAAACTAATTGTTACCGAGTACTTATTCATCGTAAAACTTTTACAAAGAAGAAGCTAAAATACGAAAGATGCAAAGGTTTTGTTGATTTTTTTTCGTGGTAAATACGATAAGGAGACTGTTCATTCTGTCAGGGTGAAAGTCCCTGTTATGCGGAACTACTCTGCGGGAATTACGGAATAACCTCGAACTTAGCAAAAGTGTAAACTGTATCTGCTGAAAAGCGCAGCTACAACTTGTTCAACGAATCGCCGAGTACTAGGTTAGTACGCTTGGTGGTTACTGAGCTTGCCGAAGTATGGTGTGAGAGGGTGCGCAAGTCCTAAGGGACTTGCGGCTCTACTCGATTCCATGAAGTTATTTTTTTTTGTATATATTATTGAT
>JBJXHA010000055.1:0-3421 GCA_046160275.1 Bacteroidia bacterium
GCCTTTTCTGCTTGCTCAGGCTCAAGCGATACCCCAATTTCCCCGCTCATGCTTTCATTGCCCAATGTTACCGCGATGTGTTGCTTGTCCTCATCAGATTTGCTTTTTACGACCCCGCTTACCTCAACCACTCTGTCTTTGTATTTTTCTACTGCTGCTTTTTCGTCTTTTTCAAAATCAGCATACAAATCTTCCATTTTTAAGGTAAAATCTGCTTTTGCATCGTTGGTAGAGGCTACTTTTTTATTAAACAAATAAAAGCCAATGCCACCACCAATTACACCTACTACTAGCCCAAGGAGGAGAAGTTTTTTGAATAAATCGTTCATATCTTAGATAAAAGTTAAATGATAAAAAATAGAAAAATAAAGAAGGAAAGAACTCTCAGCATCAACTTATTAAAAAAACATTTGCTAATCATTATTTCAACACACTTCTAAATAGGATATAATAAAAAATAAACGCCTTATAATCAATTTATTAATATTACTTTCCCTATCAACTAACCCTTATCCATTATTTATATACTCTTAACGCTAAATATATTTTGATGTTACAACAACTATTTTAAATAAGCCGAATGAGTGTATTTTTTTCGTATAAGTGTGTGCAGAAATTGAAAATGTATTTATTCTGGATAATCACTGTCCACCCATTTTCTGATTTTAGCAATGTCGCAATCTGAGATTTTGCCGCCTCCCAAGGGCATAGGCGTTACCGTTGAATCGTGTGCAACAGCTTTGTAGAGTAAGTCATTGCTTGAAGCCACTTGCTTCACATCGCTATATCCTTGTAAATCGTAACCTGCACCATTTGTTGCTGCCGCAGAATTCGAATGACAACCCAAGCAGCCATTATTGTCTAATAAGGAACTGATGGCAGAATAAGTAACGCTCGTTGTGTCGCAAGTATTAGACGGATACAAGTCCTCCTCGTTATCAAGATAACAACCTGAAGAGAACATCAGCGAAAGTAAGCCTACACTTATTGCGCTAAACAAGATTTTTTGCATATTTTTTTGATTAAATTGAAAATAGAAGCTCTAATAAAAATAAAGGGGTAAACGTGCAGTAAAAACACATTATTTTACGCAATATTACTTAGTAATTTTGAAAGAAACAAACCTTATATAGATTTTCTGCTAAATATAATACACCAAAAGAACAAACCCCCTTAAAAAAGGCTTATTCTTTTGGGATAAGTTCACGAAAAAAATTAATGTAAGCCAAATGAAAGCGTAAGGTCACGATTGCCTGTTGCTTGATGGCAAGAGACACATTTTGCTCCTTTTTTACTCACACTATATACCAATTTTCCTTCGGGAGTGTATTGTCCCCACAACCAACCTTCTGCGCTGTTTGCATCATTACGCATACGCATCATTGGCACAAGTTGTTTCTTATCGTTTCCATCAAAAACTTCTTTCAAGACAATAGAAGAGTCTGGGAAAGTAGCGCCTACGGGTAATTTTCCCAATGAATCTAATACAGATGCCGCTTTTGCATTAAACAATAACTTAAATGGCCCATGTGGACTAGAACCTTTGGGTTGCAAAATTTTGTCTTCTCCTTTATAATAGGTGAAGGTTTGATTTTTGAGCGCCGCATACAAAGCGCCATCTGCGCTTGTAGGATCGTCATCTACGCTTCTGCGACAACCTGAATAAAGCATGCTTGCTCCTAAAAGCAATAGCAAGGTGAAATACGTGATTTTTTGCATAAATTTGTGAATGAAAAAATATGAATTATAAAAAATGAGCTTTTAAGTGTTGAATTAACTCTTTGGCGGGAATTTTCTGCTCGCCATGTTGATAGTTTAAGTGCGCAATTTGAGAGGCGGTGTGCCAATGTTGAAATAAATCTTGATAGGCTTGCAAAATATTGTACTGTGGTTGATAGATATGTGCAGGTTCTGAAGCTACCCCATTGAGTTCCATGACTTTAAAGTTTCCTTTGAGCAATTCCGCCCAACTTTCGGTTTTTAAGTCAAAACGCCCAAAATAAAATCCCTCAAATGCATCAGCAATCGGGTCAAAAACCTCCCCTAAATCTTTGGTAATTAGGTGGTTATAATTTAAAAAAGTAGTCCCTCGCACGTGGTTTCCGATAGAAACGAGGGTTCTTTTTTCGCCTTTGGGCAAAACTTCCCCTAATTCCCCTGAAAATAATTCCATCAACATTTCATAATGAAATTGTGTGCGTTCAAATTGATGGAACAATTCGGCTAAATTTGAAACCCCATCACCAATTACATACAAATATTCTTTTTTGGTAATAGAAGTTACGCGCCCCTTTTTTTCATGGGGAAAACGCACATACATTACCCCATATTCTTCAGGTGAACTTAAAAAGGATTGCATCAACAAAGGGTAAGTGCCTGATAATAAGTACTTTTCTGCTTCTTCTAGGGAGTTGATTTTTTCAACGCCTTTCCCTCTTTCGCCACAATCAGGTTTTAAAATAATGGGAAAAGAAAGAGAATGAACCTTCATTAAATCAGCTAAAACGGCAACTGATATTTTCTCAGGAATGAAAGAGGTATGCGGTAAATATTTTTGCGGAATTTTGCTTAAAATGTGCATTTTTGATTCTCCAAACATTCCTCCCATAAAAAGACTAGGATTGACTGCGGCAAAAAAGCCCCAACAACCCACTCTCAACGCCAAATAATGATAATAAATCGCAACAGGGAAGTAAGTGACCCAAGTCGGGGCAAACTCCCATGTCAACCAGCGTTTGATTTTATATTTTCTCATACCTTTTCTCCAAATTTGCCTGATAAAGATGCCGCAATGTTGCAGGGGCTACCCCAAATTCTGAAGGGAAACGCACTTCAAAGGTTTGCTCTACGCCAATTCTAATGATGAAAAGGTGATGCAAGGCGTGTTCTATTGCATAAATCATTTCCCTTTGCAAAGTAGTTTCCGTAAGAAAAGGTCGCTCTTCTCCTTCGGTTGAAAAATCGGATTGCAAGAAGATTTTCTTTTGCCAATCACAAGTAGAAAAATCATTTTCCAAAGTGTTCAATCGCTCAATTGCTGCATTAGGGTCGCTTTCTAAAGAATATTCTCTTTGTCGACAATCAAAAGAAATTTGTCTTTCATCATTGCCCTGCCATACGGTTTGAAAGCCATCCAGGATATGACGCAAGTGTTTGCCAATGCTTGCACCATGCAAAAGGCAAATAGGTTGTTGATATTCTTCGGTGCTTAAATTTTCGCAAACCCAACGAATTTGGTCGAATAAAAGAGCTAGATATGCTTCGTGCTTCATGGAATAGAAGATAAATTATTGCTATTGAGTATTTCTAAATAAACGAAAAATTTCCTGAACGGTCATTCGGTCTCCCAAATATTTACCATAAAAAGCGGTAATAATTTTCCCTTTTTCATCGAATAAAAAGTCTGCGCCAATAATATCAT
>JBJXHA010000056.1:0-3907 GCA_046160275.1 Bacteroidia bacterium
CTCATTTTTTAGCATGGGACTTAAGTCCCATGCTAAAAAATGAGAAAATTTACGAAAGGCTTAGCAAAATTTATCTTAGTAAGACAAACAAAAAAAATACTAATTTTGAAACCATATTTGATTGACAGTCAAACTTTTACTTCTGATAACTGTTTACTGTTAATCGTTCACTGATACTTATTTGTAGTAAAAAGAGAAAAAAAAGCTCAAAAAAGTTTCAAACGCACTCACAAACACCAAAAATTCATCTAACAAATCATTAAATAATATGACCGAACAAATATTTACAACCGAATCAATGGCGTTTTTGGAACGCTATCTAAATAATCCTTCGCCTACGGGATTTGAGAAAAACGGGCAGCAAATCTGGTTAGATTACCTAACACCGTATATTGATAAATATACGACAGACGTTTATGGCTCGGTTGTAGGTATTATTAACCCTACTGCAGACTACAAAGTTGTGATTGAAGCACACGCTGATGAAATTGGCTGGTATGTAAATTACATCACCGATGATGGTTTGATGTATGTAAACCGAAACGGCGGCTCTGATAACCTGATTGCGCCTTCCAAAAGGGTAAACATTCACACCGAAACGGGCATTGTAAAAGCGGTTTTTGGCTGGCCTGCCATTCACACGCGCAAATCTTACAACGAACCCGTTCCTTTGCTCAAAAATATTTTCTTGGATTGTGGTTGTACCTCCAAACAAGAAGTATTGGACAAAGGCATTTATGTAGGCTGTTCTATTACCTTTGATGATGACATGATGGAGTTGAATGATAGATACATCGTGGGGCGCGCTTTGGACAATCGGGTAGGCGGTTTTATGATTGCACAAGTGGCGCGTTTGCTCAAAGAGAACAATATCACTTTGCCATTTGGTTTGTATATTGTCAATTCTGTGCAAGAAGAAATTGGATTAAGAGGGGCAGAAATGATTTCGAGAAGCATCGCGCCGAATGTGGCAATTATTACCGATGTAACGCACGATACTTCTACTCCCTTGATTGATAAAATTGAGGCAGGTGATGTAAAATGTGGTTTAGGTCCTTCGCTTACTACGGGTCCTGCAGTGCATAATAATTTACTAAAACTCATCGTTGATACCGCAAAAAGCAAGGAAATTCCTTTTCAAAGAGAGGCGGCTTCTCGCTCAACAGGCACAGATACAGATGCTTTTGCCTATTCTTCTACGGGGGTAGCTTCTGCCTTGATTTCGTTGCCTTTGCGTTATATGCATACTACCGTAGAAATGGCGCGCAAAGAAGATATATCAAACACGATACAATTGATGTATCACGCGCTACAAGTCATTGAAAATGGGCAAGATTTTCGCTATATCAAATAATGATTTTTGGCAATCTAAAAAGCAAAACAATTCTCTGCTTTTGCGCTAATTAATATTCACCAACCATGAATTTACAAAAGTATATCACGGCAGCAATACCTTTTGATGCTTACAAAGAATTGTTAGCAGGGTTATTAGCGGAAGGTAAAACAACAGGCACGAATCATTCAGAAGAAATGATGCGTTATGCAAAGCTCAACTGGCAACGATTGACGCGCATAGAGAAAACTGCAGTCTTGCAAGAAGAGTTAATTGCCTTATTGCAAAATGTTCAAGGCTCTTATACTTGGCTCATTATTACAGAAGGTTGGTGTGGTGATGCTGCACAAAATACTCCTTTTTTGGAAAAAATGGCACAAGTTACGCAAGGGAAAATTGAAACAAAATACATCTTGCGCGATGAACATTTGGAATTGATTGACGCTTATTTGACAAACGGAGGTAGGTCTATTCCTAAATTAATTTGTATAAATAATACTACGCAAGCAGTTCTTTTTAGTTGGGGACCACGTCCACAAGCAGCACAAAATTGGATAGCTGAAGCAAAAGCGCAAGGCATTGATAAACATACAATTATGGAGGATATTCATAAATGGTATGCAAAAGATAAGGGCTTAACCCTGCAAAAAGAGTGGCTTGAACTAGTGCAAACTATCATCACGAATGAAATGGCTGTTAATCCTGTATAAATACAAGCACATTTATTCTTTTTATTGACCTGATTTGCAGTATGTTCTTTGGGTTTTTATCTAAAAAGGTGACTCACTTTTTGAAAGTGAATCACCTTTTTAGACAAATCATTAAATTATATTTTATTTTTTTCAAAAAAACACTACTTTTGTACTCTTTTTGGGGAAATAGGGGGTAACTCCTTACATTATTTATTTTTCATTATTCATACCGACAAAATAAATGGCAATCATCACCCTTACCTCTGATTTAGGTACACGCAGCCAATATGCAGCCATTCTGCAAGGGGTGATTTATACCCTATGTTCAGAAGCCAAAATCGTAGAAATTACGCATGAAGTTCCAAATTTTGACATTTTGGAAGCAGCCTTTATTTTAAAAAACACCTACCATTTTTTCCCAAAAGGAACGATTCATTTGATTGCTGTTGACCCGAATTGGGGTGAGCAAAAAAATGGCGTGATAATGAAATTAAATGACCATTACTTCATCTCTCCTGATAATGGAATTTTTAGCTTGATTGCAGAGAATCAAGCTGCGGAATACATCGCAATTCAAACGGATAAAATTCCCGTGCAAGAATTTCCTCGCTCTTTTAGAGTGGGTGGAATCTTAGCTCCGACAGCAGCAGTCATGGCAAATGGTGGAGATATGAACGAGTTAGGAACACCTTGCAAAGTGAAAGAATTGTATTGGGGTGAGCCAATTTCTACCAAAAAAGGCATTAGAGGTAAAATCATTCACATTGATAAGTTTGGAAATGCCATTACGAACATTACGCGCAACACTTTTTTGGAAGCAAAAAAAGACCGCAGTTTTGTGATTGTCTTGCGAAATATGCGCATCAGAAAAATCTACAGCACCTATTCTGATGTCTCCAAAGGAGAAGCCCTTGCCATTTTTGGGCAAAGTGGACACCTCGAAATCTCTATGCGCGAAGCTGCCGCCGCCGAATTATTGGGCTTGAAAGTCCATGATATGATTTCGATTGAATTTGGGGAGGAAAAAGTTAAAGGTTAACTAATACTTCAAGCAATATTTACCTCTATTGCGATTTTAACCTACCTGAAAAAGTTGTATCTTTGCTAAAAATATAGACATTAGGAAACATGGCAAGAAAAAGACTAGGTATCGGTTCGCAAACTTTTCAGAATTTTAGTAAGGAAAAGATGATTTATGTAGATAAAACAGAGCTTATCTACAAAATGATGGACTTAGGGGTTCATAATTTCATCGTGCGCCCGCGTAGGTTTGGCAAGTCCTTGTTTTTGAATACCGTAGAAAATATATATCAAGGCAAAAAAGAGCTTTTTGAAGACACTTGGGCGTATAATCACCTAGATTGGGATGCTGTAAAACGCCCTGTTTTGCGCATAGATTTTACCAAAGTTGAGTATCAATCCTCTTCTTTAGAGTCGGGTTTGCAAAGTTATCTGAAACAACAAGCACAACTGTTAGGCATTGAAGTTTCAGACGGAACGGCGAAAGAAACGTTCCGAAATATGATAGAAGCCTTAGGCAAGGAAACAACGATTGTGATTTTAGTTGATGAGTATGAGATGCCTGTAACGGATTTTGTAGGAAAAGATGAGGCAAAATTGCAAGAAGACATAGACATTTTGAAGAAATTTTATGGCACGATGAAAGGCATGGGAGATTATATTCACCGTTCTTATATTACAGGAGTAAGTAAAATTGGAAAAATTGGGGTGCTTTCTGACCTCAATATGCTCAATGATTTAACCTTAAATGAGCGTTTTTCAACTCTTTTTGGTTATACTGAAACAGAATTGCGCCATTTTTATGCAGAATATATTACCGAAGCAGCAGAAAAACACAAATGCACAGAAGCAGAAATATTAG
>JBJXHA010000057.1:0-3439 GCA_046160275.1 Bacteroidia bacterium
TTAAAACAAGTTTTTCATACGGTTCTGAACGATTGGGACTTTGATATGGTGAAATTAGATTTTTTATATGGGGTTGCCATTTTGCCGCAAAAAGGCAAAAGTCGCGGGCAAGTGATGTGGGAGGCAATGCAATTTTTGCGAGAATGTGTGGGCGAAAAGAAAATTTTGGGTTGCGGTGTGCCTTTGTATGCGGCACAATTTACCACCGATTTCTGCCGAATTGGCCCCGATGTTTCGCTTACTTGGAATTTCCCTTTAACGAAATTTACGCATCATAGAGAATCTATTTCTACGGAAATTGCCCTCCAAAATTCGCTCAATCGTTTTCCCTTAAATGGACACGGCTTTTTGAATGACCCCGATGTTTTTATTTTGCGCGATAAAAACACGAAACTCACCTACCACCAAAAACGAACCTTATTTATTTGGAATCAAATTTTTGGCAACCTGCTTTTTACCTCTGATGATATTTCAGAATACAATGATAGCACAATGCAGATATATCTTTCTCAATTTCCTGTGTTGCCGAAAGAAATCTTAAAAACTTATAAATTTAATGACGATTATATTATTGAGTTTAAGATTTATGACAAAAAGTACACTTGTATCACCAATTTTTCGCCCAATGTAAAAAAAGCGGACTGGGGTAGGACTACTGACGTGCAACCTTATGAAACAATTCTTTTGGGTGAGAATGGAAAAACGGAAGACTTAGTACATGATACACATATTTTCCCTGCTTCCAATTGTAAAAGTATTGATATTCAAGGGAATAACATCTCAATTAGTTGGCACGAACCCACCAAATCTGCGGGCAAACTAACCATTCATGTAGAAAAAGATGGCGAGTATTTTGTAAATGGCAAAGGCGGTTATTGGGCGAAAAATGGGGTAGTAATGGTGCGGTATGGGGATTAAAACGATCATCAAGTGCATCATTCACGCCATTGAAATTGAAATGGTATGGAGTTAGCCGCATTTTTCTCTTTTTGGTTAAAAACGCAGACTTCCCAAGTTTTTGAAACTTGAGAAGTCTGCATTTTTAAATATCTTTTCCTTTTCAAAAAGTTTTAATACGCTATTGGCAAAATTCCAAAATCTGTGTTGCTACCCAATTGGGTTGTTCTTGTTGTATCCAATGACTGCAATTGGGCAAATACTCAATTTTCACTTTTTGTGTGCAATAATTTTGCGTGCGATAGGTCAATTCTTTGCCCAAAGCCTTGTCTTTTTCACCCCAAAGCACCAAAGTCGGTGCAGCAATCGCTTGCCATTTTTTGTTATTTTGGAAAAAGGTATGTTGAATCAAAGAGCGATAATACTGAATAGGATATTTGAAGGCTTTGCGGTTGGGATAGACCTTCACATATTCCGCAATGTCGGCATCAGAAAAGGCACTTTTATCAATAGCCCAGCCTGTTAGGAAATGTGTAAATGTTTTTTTGGGATTTCTACTCAGCATCAATTCAGGAAGAAAAGGCGTTTGGAATGCAAAAGCATACCAACTTTTACCCATTTGCCGAAGGTTTCCGCCAAATACTTGCTTTTTTATCTCCAAAGGATGTGGCACATTGAGAATAATCAGTTTTTCAATCAATTCGGGGTGCTTGCTCGCAGTAAGCCAAGCCACAATCCCTCCCCAATCATGTCCCACTAAAATAACTTGCTCATTCCCAAGCGATTTAATCAGCCCTGCAATGTCTTCTACTAATAATTCCACGCGATAATCTCGGATTTTTTCGGGCTTGCTACTTAAATTATAGCCGCGCATATCGGGTACAACTACCTTATAATGCGGACTAAGCAAGGGAATCACTTTGTTCCACGAATACCAAAATTCGGGAAATCCATGTAAAAGAATCATCGTTTTGCCGCTTCCCGCCACCTTACAATGCAAGGTTACGCCATTGGTTTCAATGTATTGTGTGTTAAGCGACAGCTCGCTTTGCGCGAAGGTACGCAAACTAAGCATTAGGCACAAGAAAAGGAATCGCACCTTCAAAGAGAAAATGTTTGGTTTCATAAAATTAGAAATAAAAGGATGTTGTAGGTAAAATATTCTCTATCAAAACCATATCCTTGAAAAAATGTTTACATTTGCGGCTCTCAAACATTATCTCCTCAAAATGAAGCATTATTTTACCAATCTACTACTACTATTTACCTTCAGTCATTTATTTAGCCAAACGATTGTAAATGGTTTTACGCCAGCATCTTATAATAATGTTACGGCGAATTATAACTACACTTATTGGGACATTACCCATAAAATAGGGGCGAATCCACGCAAGTTTACCAATCAAACAAGCTCCTATCATTTGAATGTTGATTATACCAACCTCAATATCAGTAGTTTGGATATTAATAACACAAATACGAATGCGGTTAATGCTTTTCAAGAAGCAAACGCTACGACTTTTCCTACGCTGCAAAGTGGCAATATTGATTATAAAATCCTGCAAAATGGGAGCGTTTTGCATCAAAAAACTGCAACGCCCACCAATTCGCATATTCGCATTGGGCAAATGGTAGAATATGGGACTTGGCTTAACAGAAGGGTGATAGATAGTATCAATTTTACGGGAGCTACTGCCGTTGCGAATGGTTGGCATTCGGGCATTGAATTTACGAATTGGCACAATCGTTTTAAAATTACCTTTCACCTGCGTCCGCGTGTTACCATTACAGATGGGCAGTTGCAATTAAGTGTGCAAATACCTGCTGCGTTTGCGCAAACTTTTCAATCGGGGGCGATATATGGTTTTGCCAAAACTGCGAATGGCGAAGGTTTTGCGGTAAAAGCGGGTGCTACGGTGGCAAATGTGAATGTCGTTGGGAATGTAATGACCATACAATCGGCTGCTACGAACCTAATTGCAGGTACAAATTATCAAATTAGCTTGATTTTTTATGCGGTAAAAAACAATTTTAGTGCAGTGTATGCTTCCGTTGACGATGCGCCTAATATTACGCTTGCCGTTTCCCAAAATTTGCCGAGTGTAACGACAGTTCCTTCGAGCTATTCTTCCGATGAGGGATTGTTTTATATAGATGTGCCGAGGTATGGCATGGGTTATAATAATTGTTCGGCGGCGGATTTGTTGCAAAATCTCAAATTGACTTTGACAAACAACAGCGCGACAGATAAGGCGGTAAGGCTTTGTTTTCGCCAAATTCCGGGCGTAAATATTGTAGGTTTTTCGTCTATGCTTCGAAATCCGAATGGTGACCCTTCGGGGATTCCTTTGCAAATTTCCAAGAATTGGCATAACACCTATAACATGATGTATTCAGGAACATGGACACGCGAGTATGCCGAAGTGATTGTACCTGCAAATACTGCTTTAAAATTTGATTATACACGCGTTGGGGCAAAATGGGGCGGCGTACAAGCGGCATTTTCGCATCAATTATCGGTTGTGGGTGCAGGGGTAAGTCG
>JBJXHA010000058.1:0-6592 GCA_046160275.1 Bacteroidia bacterium
CATATTGATCATTGCCACGACATTAGGATATTTACTTTTCACAATTTCGGCAAATGCTTTTGAACCTCTCAAACCATCTTCTTCGCCCGAAAAAGCCACAAATACATAGTTCACCTTTTCAACTTTGAGATTTTGAGATAACATGCGCGCCAATTCCAAAATGCCTGCCACGCCCGAAGCATTGTCATCTGCGCCATTGTGAATTTCGTTAGAATTGGGTTTCGTAGAATTATGATGCTCATTGTGTCCCAAATGATCGTAATGCGCCCCGATGATGATGGTTTTCGCTGCTTTATTATCCAAAAAACCTACCACATTTGTCCCTTTCATGTATTCCTCTTTTCCACCTGTCGCGCCATGAGGGTTTGCAGAAAATTGATAATCAAAAGATTGTAAGTAATTCTTTTGCTCAAATCCTTGTAATTTACATGATTTAAACTGTTTTTGAATATAAGCTGCCGCCATTTTTTCGCCCTTGCTTCCTGTCATTCTTCCTTCTAATTTATCTGAAGCAAGAAAAGTAAGGTGCGTTTTGATGCGCTCAATTTGTGCGTTTTCATTCTCATCTCCCTCCACCCAATCTGCGATAAAAACATTGGTTTCTCTTGGAGCATCTTGTTGGCGATTACTAGAAAAAGCCAATTTTTTACCATCGGGCGAAAACATCGGAAATGCGTTAAAATTGCTTTCGAAGGTGATTTGTTCTAAGTTATTTCCTTCAATATCAACGCTGTATAATTGAAAATCGTAGCCGCGTGTCGAATGATGATTTGAAGAGAAAATAATGCGCTTGTCATTCGGGTGAAAAAAAGGAGCCCAGTTTGCTTTTCCTAACTTCGTAATTTGGCGCAAATCACTGCCATCTATGTTGCAGGTATAAATATCCATGTCCGTAGGCGCGACTAAATGCTCCGCCAACAGTCCCTTATATTCCGCAATTTCCTTTTCTGTTTTAGGTCGAGAAGCGCGAAAAACGAGTTTTTTGCTGTCATGCGAAAAGAAAGAACCCCCATCATAGCCCAAACCAAAAGTAATTTGTTTCAGGTTTGTCCCATCTATATTCATTGTCCACAATTCCAAATCGCCGCTTCTTGTGCTGGTAAAAGCGATTTTTTTGCCATCAGGCGAAACTACCGCTTCGGCATCATAGCCCGGAGAATCGGTGAGTTTTTTGGTAATATTTCCCTGTAAATCAGCAATATAAATGTCAAATTCAGGATAAATTGCCCACAAATATTTTCCATCGCTGCGTGGTTTAGGCGGGGGAGGACAAGCTTCGGCTGCCTCGTGCGTAGAGGCATAAAGAACGTGTTGCCCATCGGGTAAAAAATAAGAACAAGTTGTTCTGCCTTTCCCTGTCGAAACACGCTTCAAACTCGCGGTTGTATAAGGCTGTTTTTGCAAATCAAGCAAATAAATCTGGTCGCAAGCCGCCCCAATCTTGGAATTTGTTACCTGCATCGTCAACATTTGCCCATTAGGACTAAAATAAGCTTCGGCATTATCCCCCCCAAAAGTGAGTTTTTGGATATTACGCAAATGTTTTTCTTGCGCAAACACACTACATAGAGATAAACCCATGAAAATCAAAGAAATAACTTTTTTCATTATCTAAAAATTTAATCAAAATAACTTGCGAAGGTAAAATGTTTCTCCCTAAAAAACGATGTTAAGGATAATTTTTTCATTTTTTTGAAAACAATTTCAAAAACAATATAGTTGTATAAACAATTATTGTTTTTACATTGTTTGTTTTTACTAACATTATTTAGGTTTATCATGCAAAGCGCAAAGAAATTACTTTTGATTTTATTGTTTGGCGTTAATCTATTAAACGCGCAGGTTTTTGAGCAAGTAAACAACGGTACCGCTTATGTTCAGCAGGTTTATTATCGTTTTGGCGATGGAAATGCTACCATCATTTCAAATCCTACTTGGGATTTGGCATTTTCCGCACTTGGACAAACGGACGCAGGAGTTCACATCAATGAGAGTTCTTCTTCGTCTTCTACTAATCCAAGCCCAGCCTTAGAGGTTTATTTGTTACAAACGAATGATTTTTCTCAAGCTGTCACAGGAAATGATTTGACAGAACGCATTTACAACCCAGAAACGACTTGGGGAGAGGGTGCGTTAAACATGGACAAAAACACGAGTAATCCGATGGATTTAGGTTGGGGCGTGTATAATCCGATGACACATATTATTGAAGGAAATCGTGTATTTGGGGCAAAGTTACGAAATGGTAGCTTCAAAAAATTCATGGTAGAGAAATTAGAAGGTGCTATTTATACCTTAAAGGTGAGCAATTTGGACAATAGCAATCCACAAACAGAACTTTTCGATAAAAGTTCAGCAAATGGCAGCCCTCTACTTTATTTTTCTTTTACCAATGGCGTGATTCAAAGTATGCCTACGCAGTGGGATTTGGTGTTTCAACGTTATACGATTCCTTTGTTAGACCCAAGCACAAGCCAATATATTCCTTATAATGTATTAGGTGTTTTGAGTGGAAAAGGGGTGAAAGTTGCCAAAGCACAAGGCGTTGATCCTCAAACCGTAACTTTTGCGAGTTTTCAAGATAGCCTTTCTACGGACATGGATAAAGTGGGTTACGAGTGGAAATCGTTTGGTTCAGGAGCTTGGGCTGTGCCAACAGATTTAGCTTATTTTGTAAAAACAGGAGATAATCATCTTTGGAAATTGGTATTTGTTGACTTTGAGGGAAGCAGTACGGGAATCACCACTTTTGAGAAAACAGACTTGGGCGTAGCAACTTCTATCGAAACAGCGCAAGCTAATACCAATTTTTGGGTATATCCTACCATCATCTCAACGGAATGTACGCTTGCCTTAGAAAGTAAGCAAAATGAGGCGGTTGATTTGACTTTGGTGGATATGAATGGAAAAACAGTTTGGGCAAATCATTTGACTTCAAGCACTGATTTGCAAGCACATACGCTACAATTACCACATTTATCTGAAGGAGTATATCGTTTGGTATTAAGCACAGGAAAACATTCTGCTGCTCAACCAATCATTATTCAACATTAAATATCCCCACGCTAACATTGTCTAAGAAGCGGCTTATCAGTTTGTCTTCTTAGGCAGTTTTTTCGATAAAAATATGAAACCTAGCATTTTTATCTTACTTTTTTGTTGCTCCCTTGCTTTTTTGCAAGCACAAGACACCTTGAATGTGAGCGAGTTAGTGATTACTGGGGAATACACGCCTACCGATATTCGTAGCACTTTACAAATTGCCAAAATTATTAATGCGCAAGAAATTCAAAAAAGAGGAGCGGTTTCTTTGGCTGATGTGTTATCTCAAGAGGCGAATATTCAAATTCAAGTTGACCCGATTTTGGGGAGTAGCATGTCTTTGAATGGTTTATCTGGTAGAAATGTAAAATTTTTGCTCAATGGCGTGCCTATTGTGGGGCGGCAAAATGGAAACATAGATTTGTCTCAAATCAATCTTGCCAATGTTCAGCGCATCGAGATTATTGAAGGACCTATGGCAATTTTGTATGGCTCTGATGCGATCGCAGGGGTTATCAACATTATCACAAAACAATATAGCCTCAAAAAATATGAAGCAGAAGTGCAGTTGAGAGGCGAAACAAAAGCAGCAAATGTGGCAAGTTTTGGCTTGGGATTTAGCCCAAATGAGCAGCATAATTTTCGTTTAGGAGGAAATTACAATCAGTTTCAAGGTTGGACTGCGGATAAAGACAATCGAAATTGGATTTGGAATCCCAAAAAACAAGGAAGTTTGCAGGCAAATTGGACTTATCAAAGCAAAAAGAAACTCAAACTTCAGCTTTCGGCAGATGCGATGCAAGAGCAAATTCAAAATCAAGGAGAAATAAGGCGACCTCAATTCAATCCTTATGCCTTTGACGATATTTATCTTACGCGCCGCTTACATCAACAATTTTCTATTGACTTTCCTGTTGCGCAAAAGCACCTTTTTTCTTTTGTAGGAGGAGGCGACCATTATTACCGTGAAAAAAACGCTTTCCGCACAACCATAGAATCGAACGAACAACAAAATTTACCCACAGAATCAGATACGAGTGTGTTTGCAATGGCAATGCTACGCGGCGTACACATTTGGAAAATTCACTCAAAATGGACTTTGCAAAGCGGTTTTAATGCACAAGTTGACCTGGGTAGAGGCAAAAGATTAGTTGATTCTTTGGGCAATCCACAAAAAGATATGCAGGAGTATGCGGCTTTTTCTGCTTTAAAGTGGCAGCCTTATACCCGTCTTACTTTGGAAAGTGGTTTGCGTGCAGCCTATAATTCTCGCATTTCCATTCCTTTGATGCCTTCTTTTCATGCAAAATATGATTTTCCGAAACAAAATATTAGCCTAAAAGCGTCTTATGCACGCGGTTTTCGCAGCCCTGATTTCAAAGAATTATATTTCCAATTTGTTGATTTTAACCACAATATCGTAGGTAATCCTGATTTGCGCCCCGAAAATGCCCATAATTTTTTGGGTTATTTTAAAAAAGAGAAGGAAATGAAGGGGCTAAACCTTGTAGGGGAAGTTCGTGTGTTTTTCAATAGCATAAAAGATAAGATTGAGCTCTATGAATACATTGTTAAAGATGGGATAAAAGTGCCTGTAACAGATACAAGTACTACCTTATATTCCTATTTTAATGTGGAAAAGTACCAAACTTGGGGAGCTAATATTGGGGGGAAACTTAGCAATGATTGGTTACAAACGAGTGTAAATGTGATGACAACCGCCTACTTAAACCCTAATTTTGCAGCACTCAATGTCCCTAAATATAATTTTTCGACCAATGTGCAAGGAGAAATAAGCCTTACTTATCCTCGCTCTCGTACCAGTTTAAGGACTTATCATCATTGGAATGACAAGCAAATTTCTTTTTATGAAGAAAAGGTGAATGGAGAAAAATATGTAGTTCAAAATATTAGAAGCGGCTTCTTGTCAAGCGATGTGATTTTGTCGCAGCCTTTTTGGAAGCAGCGAATTAACCTTTCTTTGGGAATAAGAAACCTTTGGAATGTACAGCAATTAGGTTTGCAATCAAATGGTGGAAGTCAGCAAGGACATATTGGAACTACACAAGTAAATTTCAGCCCAGGTCGTAGCTTTTGGGGACAACTGAGCATTAAACTGTAACTCAATCCAACATCTTTAAGCACAAACCATTCAATTGCAGCCATTCTTCGGGAGTCATTTTTGCGCCAATTTGTTGCAACATTTCATTCAAAAGGGGGTCTATTTTGGTAATGGCTTCGACCCCTTTTTCTGTGATTTGGTGCAAAACGATCCTTCTATCTTGTTCTGTGGTAATTCGCACAACATAGCCCGAATTTACCAAGCCATTAATTGAGCGTGTCAAGTCTATGCTTTGCGCAATGAGCTGACGTTTAATGTCTGTTCTGGAAATGCCATTTTCAGGGCTACGTTTTAAAATACGAAGGATATTGTACTGCACATTCGTAATTTGCAAATCGGCAAGGGCTATGTCCATTTGCTGATTTACAAACTCAGCAGCTCTACTCACCTGCACAAGGGCGGCAAGCACAGGATTATGGTAAGCGTGATATTGTTTAGGTTGCTCGTGCATATTTTTTTTGTTTTTTAGTTGGGAAAGGGCATTTTTCAAAAATATATTTTCTTGATAATCAAGGTTTTATTTCTGAAAACTGTTTACTAATTGTTCACTGATACTTATTTCCATTCAATCGTAGTAATCATTCTGTCCATTTCTTTTTTCATAAATTGAATGACAGGTTGCAGCGAATCATTTTTTAAGGCAGTTTGAAAATAAAAAGAACCCATAATGGTTGTATTTTCATCGCCAAAGAAAAATTCCATAGGCGTTCCGACTTGCCCATACAATTCCCATTTTACTCCATAACCTGCTTTTGTTTGAATCGGAATTTCAGGAATGTTGCCATCGGTTTTTTTGATGTGTTTAAACACCAACTTTCGCGCTTCTTCGTAGCGGAAATTGCGGTCTTTGCCTTTATCCCCTACCCCACGCGAAGATAAGTGCCATTTGCAATTGTATTGCGGAAAAGACACATCAATCCAACAAGAATCGGGTTGATTGCGCGAAATTTCTGCTATTGCAGGATATTCAAAGGTAAAAGGACAACTAGCACTTTCAAATTTTGAATACTTTAGCTCTTTCGGCATATCAATACGCGGATGCCCATATTGACGCGGAAATGGGTCAGTCTCGCCGCCACAACTCGAAAAAGCTAGGCTCAATAACAGCAAAAGCCCCGTAGAAATTTGTTTATTTATAGAGAAGAAATGCATTTTTAGGTAGTGAATAATGAATGATTGCGTTGAATGGTAGAAACGTTTTTGGAATAAATAAAAGTACGAAATGGTCAGGAATTTATTTGAAACTTTATGCGGGTGAATTTTGTTATTTTTTAGTGTGGGACTTAAGTCCCACACTAAAAAATAACATTAGGCAATTTTCTCCATTTTTAGTTCGGTAATCTCCTTCTTTTCGCTGTCAAAATTTACCCCTACGCCATAAATGGCTTTGTTGTGATTTTGATACTGCCCCGCATAATTATTGTTAAT
>JBJXHA010000059.1:0-6941 GCA_046160275.1 Bacteroidia bacterium
GCAAACAGTAACAGCAATTTTGTATGGTTATACAATGGTTCGCCTATTCCTACTTCTGATAACGCATCTTCTTGGTATGGCAATGCAGCAGGTACTTATACGATTTTGGCAACCAATGAATGTGGTACTGCTATGGCTACCGTTCCGATTGTGTTAAGTGTGGATACTAGCATTTTGGCAAATTATACCTACGCGCCAAATTTAATTCGCGCTGATGAGGAGATTAATTTTGCACAAAATAGTGTAGGCGCGGTAACATATAGTTGGAATTTTGGCGATGGAAATAGCAGTTATAGCATTAATCCAACGTATCAATATGCGCAAGCGGGAACCTATCAAGTAACACTAACAGTAACGAGTGCCGCAGGTTGTATAGATACTTTCCAACGCGCAATTACGGTTAATTCTTGGGGTGAGGTGTTTATTCCTAACCTTGTTACGCCGAATGGCGATGGGGTGTTGGAAACATGGGAAACTTATTTTGCCGACTTAACCAATGTAGAAGTACTTGTTTTTGACCGTTGGGGCAATGCTGTTTATCATAGCAACGACAAGCTCGAACAATGGACAGGACGTAATCAAATTGGCGTGGAATGTCAAAGCGGTGTGTATTTTTATCAAATTACTGCCAATAAACTGACAGGCGAAAAGTTGACTTATAAAGGAAACGTGAGCATTATGCGATAGGCTTTTGAATAAACCTAGCAAGATTCAGGAAAAATCTTGCTAGGTTTGAAAATCAATACAAGACCTAGTGAGGTGCAGGAAACACCTCACTAGGTCTAATTATAAGCAGAGCAGCTAGGGTTGAAACTAGAGCTAAGAATCCTTACTTTTCTCGCTCATAACTCTCAACCACAAGGATTTTCCCGACAATATGCTGATTAAAATTGGCGAGTTCTTCGGCAGGTACCCATAATTCGGTGTGCATTTCACCACCTACGGTTTCTACCTTAAATTGAGAAAGGTAGGCACTCTCCACCTCAAATTGCGTAACATAACCATTGCCATAAAAAGGTAAATTCCATTCTACGGTAATTTGGCGAGCATATTCAAGGTTGGTAACAGGATAAAAAATAGGTTGCTCAGGCAAACGCGGCGGAAAAGCCTTATAGCCTGATGCCATGATTAAGTCTAACTCCCCTTTGCTTACGGGGCGATATAAAGTAGTTGTTTGCATAAAAAATCAATGATTTATAAGGAAAGTTTGAATTAGGAACGAGTGAAATAAAGTGTCCTATCTTTAGGATAAAAACCACAAAGTAGTAGAAGTTCTAGCACAAAGTAACACCAAGAAAAAGCATTTAACCCCTAACTTTGTGTCTCTTTGTGGAAAATACTTTGTGAAACTTTGGGGTAAAAATGCAGGTTTGATACTTTATTTTTTGCCTATTCCTTTATAACCTAAACTTTATGAATGAAATGTTTTTTAGAAGGCATTAACTTTTATTAGCGGCATAATGAAAACCTGCCATGGCTGTTTGAACCCCTAAACTGCTATATCCTAAAGAAATTGCGGCTTCATCGCCATACAAAAAGGTAAAAATCAAAGGATAATCCTCTGTATCTTTATTTTGTTGAAAAAATAAATTTAATGCTTGAAAACGCTCCATGTTTCGAGGCGTTTCATATAATTCTATGATTTTATCAAGGATGGGGAGGAATTGAAAGTGCATTTTGAGGTGAAATAACTAAGAAATTAGCCCTAAATCTAAATATACTTTATCTAAATGGCTAAAATCCTTGTCAGTTGTAAGGAATTTCGCCTTGCTTACGGTTGTTGTCGCTGCTATCCAAAGGTCATTTTTACCCATGTTTCTCGAAGTCATACCTAAAGGTTTGTGCTTTAATTTACATTGACTATAAGCATCTATTTCTGCATACAGTTCAATAATCTGCTCTGAATGAATATCAAGAATTAATAATTCATTGATTATCAATTCTATTTGCGCAACTTTTGCATTTCCCCAATGATTAATTTTACTTAATGCCATCAGTTCTCCTACTGTAATTACAGAAATTGCAGCAGTATTTTTATTGTCCAATGGATTATATAACAAGTTCACCTTATTTGCAATATCATGTTTTCGCAAATAAGCAATGATAATATTTGTGTCTAACAAGTATAACATGATTTGTTTTAGCTTATAGTTGCGCGACCAACTCTTCCATACTTTCTTGAATGTCAAGCGTTTCTATTAAATTATCCCACCGTTTTCTATTAAGTCCTTTGTAATTCTGCTCTTCCTTGATTTTTTCTAAATCCCATACTTTTCGCAACGGTTTTGCTAGTGTTTGCAACTGTAAAGGCAGGTCTTGTTGCTTAAATAAACTCGTATTTTCTTCCTCTTTTTGAATGTAAGCAATTCCTAAGCGTTCTGCTAATTGGATGATAAGTAGCAAATCATTAGCGTTTTTTGCGTGGAGAATAAGATGTTGCATAAGTTATTTTATTATTTTTACAAATTTACATTTTTCTAGGCATTTCAAATAAAACTTAGAACTAGGGAGGAAAGAGTTACTTTTTCTTCTTTGCTTCCGCCAACTTTTCTTTTGCTTTTTTATAATAAGCATGATTTTTATCACTTGCCGCTTTTTGCAAAAAAGGAATGGCTTCTTTGTATTTGCCTAATTCCATATAACACATTCCTGTAAAATAATTCGCAGCTTGGCGTGTATCTTCATTAGGATTAACTTGTGCAAACTGTTGAATGGCAGCATCATACTGATTACTTTCATACAGTTTTACCCCCTGCAAAAAAAACACGCTTGGCTGATTATCTGCCTGATCTTTTTGTCTCTCCTTAGCCCAAAACGCTTCTTCTGTTTTAGCATCATCACTCTCATTTTGCGGCTTGTCGGCACTCGCTTTCGGTTGGCTAGGAGCCTTACTTTTATTGCCCGCCTTTTTAGGAGAAGCTTTGCTCGCTTTTTCTAGGGTTTGAGGTACGCCTCCTTTTGTTTGCGTAGAAATCGCTTTTACAGGATTTGAAGGCAGTGGAATAGGCGCAGAAGGTGTTGCTGAAATAGACAACTCATCCTCTGTTTTCGCCATCATCGCTTCGGGTTTCGCACTTGAGGTGGCTGCTACAGACGGTTTTGTTTCTGCAATATTTTCGCCTTTTACATCACTAAAATCAGCTTTTTTCTCCTCAGTTTTTACATTTACGTTTACATTTCCACCCATACCATCAGCAATCGAAGGAGATTCTTTTTCTATGGGAAAAGGAGAAAAGATGGACGTTGGTTTATTGGGTTGCGTAACAGAAGGAAAAGGCAAATTTCCTGTAACTGTTCCCCCTTTTGAGGGAGAAGTTATAGTAGTAGTTGTTTTATTTGTATTTTGTTCTGAAATAATCGCGGGATTTACTTCATTCACAATGCTTTCCGTTTCTTTCTGCTGATTTACGCCTGTTGTTATGCTATCATACATCACTTCTTCAGGTTTTTCTGTACTAGAAATGCTGCTATCTGTTGCTATATTCGTATAATTTTGAGCGATATGGTCTTTCGTATCTTTGGTTTTTTGATAAAAGAAAAACGACAACCACACAATCAACACTGCTGCTGCTGCCGAACTTACATATTGAAAGGGAACTTGTTGCCAAAACGGTTTAATGATTGTGGGAGATTGCACCGGCAGTTTCGCTGCTAATTTCGCCTGCAACTCTGCCTGAATCGTATTTAAATGATGAGGGTTTCGCATTTCCGCAAGTCCATCTAAGGCATCAGCAAGCAAGGCATCTTCCGATGCTTGCTCCATCAAAGCCTTTTTCGTGTGCTCATCTGATTGTTGAAACTTCCATTTCAACAATTCTTCTGCACTTGGATATGTAAATTCTTTATGCATCATTTACCATTAATCATTAGCACTCATTTTCGAAAGATGAATTTTGAGGTTGCGTTTCCCATTTTGAATATAACTTTTTACCTGCTTCAAATCGAAACCCGTCAATTCCGCCACTTCTTGATACGATTTATTTTGCAAATAAAACAACTCAATGCACATTTTTTGCTCCCCACTTAACTGCTGAATGGCGGCATCTAAATGTTTTAGATGCGTTTCGTTCAATTCGTCATGTTCATTTTCCCCTATAAGATACGGTTGTTTGCGAATTTCCATATCACCCGTCTCATTTTCCCAAAATTCGTGTCTTTCTGTGGGCAATTTTTTGCGTTTTTCGAGCGTTGCGAGGCAATGATTTTTCAACACCGTATGAAGCCAATACTTAAATTGTTTGATTTCATGCTTTTTCAACCCCTCAATCAACTGCTCAAACACCTGCATCACCGCATCTTTGCTATCTTCCTCCTCTTTCAGATATTTCATACACACCAAAAACGCAATATGCGTATATCGGTTGAATAACTCACCGATATACTTGCTGTCAGCACTTGCCTTATATTCGGCAATTAGCACCTCATCTGAAAGCGTTTGGGGATTATGTTTACGTCTAAAAAACAAGAGAAAAATAAATAAGCGAAAATGTTGCCCCAAAAGTAGCTTTTTTTTAGGAAAAAGAAAAATTCTATTGAAACTTCAAATAATTGCAAGTAAACATACACCTTTCAAAAAGTCTTTTTACCTTTGCAAAGTTATAATTTCATGTAAAAATGCTAGAAGTATTAAAAAAAGTGTGCGATAAGCTCGAAATAGCGCGACTCCCCTACATGATTTCGGGGAGTTTGCTTATACGACTCCACGTATGACGCGAGATATTGACATTGTGATTGCATTAAAAGAGGAAGATGTATCTAATTTTGTAACATCATTTGAACATGGATTTTATTGCGATTCGGAGGACATAAAAAATCAAGTAAAGCGTAAGGGAATGTTTAATCTTATTGATTTAACCACAATTACAACGATTGATTTTATTGTGAAAAAAGAAACCGAATATCGTCAAATAGAATTTGAAAGACGGCAAAAAAGTGACATTTATGGATTTGAATTTTGGCTCGTATCTCCCGAAGATTTGATTTTGTCAAAACTAGAATGGATACAAATCTATCAAAGTGACAGACAACTTATGGACATTACAAACCTTTTGGAAATACAAACGTTAGATAAGGCTTATATTTTGCATTGGATAAATCAACTCAATCTTAATACATTTGACCTAATAATATGATACATACTAATACTCCTGAACACATCAGAAAACTACAGTGTAAACTAATTTTACAACTCACACCTCAACAGCGTGGGCAAATGGGTATGGAAATGGTAAAAATGGCACGCCTAGCAGTTGAAAACCGTATCAAAAAGGAATATCCACACTCTTCCGCTGCCGAGCAGAAGGCGGAAATTTTCAGATGTATCTATAAAAACGATTTTTCACCCGAAAAAATGGAAAAAATTATGGCTGCCATCATTCGGCATCATAGCTTATAAGAATACCATTCTACCTTTCCTCCCAAAATAGCAACTCATTTTATTTCTACCCCTAAAACTTTCAAAAAAAATGTTATGCAAGCATACATTCTTAAAAAAACTTTATTAACTTTGTCGCCAAGAAAATAATAGCTTAATAATATGTTTCCATCTCCACAAACTGCCGCTACTGCCAATGCAACGCGTAGCATCAAAAAAGTAGCCGTTCTCGGCTCGGGGGTAATGGGTTCGCGCATTGCCTGTCATTTTGCCAATATTGGCGTGAAAGTTTTGTTGTTGGACATTGTGCCAAAAGACGCGCCTGCGAATGACAAAGCGGCGAGAAATAAAATTGTAAACGATGCTTTGACTGCTGCAATTAAGGGCAAACCCGCACCTTTGTATGTGGATAGCTCGAAAGCACTCATTGAAACGGGCAATTTTGACGATGATTTTGCAAAAATTTCCGATTGCGACTGGATTTTAGAGGCGGTAGTGGAAAGACTTGACATCAAAAAAATCATTTTTGATAAGGTCGAAAAACTCCGCAAGCCAGGGAGCATTGTTTCTTCTAACACTTCGGGGATTCCGATGTATATGATGTGTGAAGGTAGAAGCGATGATTTTCGTAAAAACTTTATTGGTACACACTTTTTCAATCCGCCAAGATATTTGCGCTTATTGGAGGTGATTCCTGCGCCTGAAACTTCGCCTGAATTGGTGGAATTTATGATGCACTATGGTGATGTGTTTTTGGGAAAACAAATGGTATTGTGCAAAGATACGCCTGCTTTTATTGCCAATCGTGTGGGAATTTATGCCATTGCCAAAATTTTCCAGCTTGCCGTAGAAATGGATTTGACGATTGAGGAAGTGGACAAATTAACAGGTCCCGCAATTGGTCGCCCAAATACAGGTACTTTTCGCTTAGGTGATTTGGTAGGTTTGGATACTTCTGCAAAAGTAACGCAAGGAATCGCAGATAATTGCCCAAATGATGAGCAACGTTCTGTTTTGACTTATGTTCCTCCATTTATGCCTATCTTATTGGAAAAGAATTGGTTAGGAGATAAAACTGGCGGCGGTTTTTATAAGAAAACAAAAAATGAGCAAGGCGAAACCAAAATTTTGTCTTTGGATTTAAAAACCACAGAATACCGCGACAAGCAAGATGCAAGACTAGAATCTTTGGGGGTAATGAAAACCATGGAGAACCTCAAAGACCGCTTGCAATACTTGATTTATGCAGGAAAAGACAAAGGTGCTACTTTCGTAAAACGTTCTTTATTAGGACTTTGGGCTTATGCTTCAAACCGTATTCCTGAGATTTCTGAAGAATTATATCGCCTAGATGATGGCTTAAAATCAGGCTTTGCTTGGGATAAAGGGCCTTTTGAAATTTGGGACATGGTAGGCATCGAAAAAACGATTGCGATGATTGAGGAAGAAGGTTTAACCGTAGGGGAGTGGGTGAAAGAGATGGTGGCTGCGGGCAATAAATCTTTCTATAAAAACGAAAATGGACAGCGTAAATATTACGATCAACATACAAAAAGCTATAAAGTCA
>JBJXHA010000060.1:0-3712 GCA_046160275.1 Bacteroidia bacterium
AATAAATTATTGAAAAATATTATATAAACCAAGCACTATTTCAATACTTAAATTATCACGACAGTCTTGATTATACCTATTCTTTAATTTCATTTTTCATCAAGTAGTAATACACTGGCACACCCAATAATACGATACCCAAACCAGGCCAAGTATAATTAGGTTTGTAAATTAATAATGGAATACAAATACAAAGTGTAATTACAAGGTATAAAATTGGAATTACAGGATAGCCAAATGCCTTGTAAGGGCGCTCTGCATTAGGGTATTTAAAGCGTAATCGAAATACTGCCAACACCGCTAATGCATAAAATAGTAGAACTGCAAAAATAACATAATCCAATAAATCGCCATAACGACCACTCAAACACAGCACACAACACCACACGCATTGATACCAAAGCGCTTTTTCAGGCACACCATGCGCATTAAGCTCGCCAGCAGCTTTGAAAAAGAGCTTATCTTGCGCCATGGTATAAAAAACACGCGCGGAGGTCAAGATAAAACCATTATTGCAACCAAAAGTAGAAATCATTACAATAATTGCAATCAAAGTAACGCCAAATTCGCCACCAAAAATTCCTTTTGCAGCCTCTACTCCTACCCTATCGGATTCCGCAAAAGCAATACCTTCAATGGGTAATACGCGTAAATACACCAAATTGGCTAAAATATAAATGCCAATAACAATTGATGCTCCTAAAAATAAACTTAAACCAATATTGCGTTTGGGATTCTTGATTTCTCCAGCCACAAATGTAATATTGTCCCAACCAAAACTAGAAAAAACGGAACCTACACTCGCAATCGCCACCGCAGACATGATGCCCCACCAACCTGAAATTGGTGTTTTTTCAATCCCCCTTTCACTCATTTGAAGCTTTTGGAAATTAAATGCATCATTCCAATTCATTTCCCAAAAGTTACTTTCTCGCACCAATAAAGCTCCACATATAATTAGCAAAACCAAGCCTGCGCCTTTCGCAATTGTAAAAATCAACTGCACTATCTTACCGCTTTGAATTCCTCGTGTATTGATGTAAGTCAAAAACACAATCATCGCAATGGAATTAAGTTGCGCAGCGCTGACTTTAAAAGCACTCTCCGCACTACCAATAATATAGTTTTTTTCTCCTAAAAAAGGAAAAAGATACGCCGCAAATTTTCCGAAACCAACTCCAATCGCTGCAATCGTCCCCGTTTGAATAACCATAAATAAAGTCCATCCGTATAAAAATCCAAACAATGAGCCAAAGGCTTCGCGCAAATACACATACAAACCGCCTGCACGCGGATACATCGCCGAAAGCTCGCCATAACTCAACGCTGCGGAAATCATCATGACTCCCGTCAATGCCCACACCAAAATTAAACCGCCTGCACTCCCGACATTTCGGGTAATATCGGCACTAACAATGAAAATCCCACTGCCCACCATCGAGCCCGCAGCAATTAAAGTGGCATCCAATAGCCCCAAAGAACGTTTAAAATCTGACATATTGTATTGTTTTAAAGTTGATTTTTGTTTTGTAAAAAAAATAGAATTTAAAAATAATGACGAATTAATCGAATGACGAATGACGAATAAAACACACGCAATCAACACTTTACTAAATATTTTAGTAAAGTTACTCGTTTAAATATTCGTCATTCAAGAATCGTCAATCCCTCTCCCCTTCCTTCTTCCGTTGTAAATAAATACCCAACACAAACGACAACACACCAACACCCATCAACAACAACGGCGTACGATTTTGCGCTGCGCTGAGGTCACGGAAATTAACACTCATCGTTTGAAAACTAAACATAAAAACACCGAAAGCCGTTAAGATGCGATGTAGTTGAAAATGCTCACTCATTTTTAATATTTTTAAGGATGAATGAGCAAAGATAAGAAAAAAGTGAAAAGTTCAAGAAAAAACCTATTTTTGTGAAAAATAACCAACACATGAGTATCATATCACAAATATTAATCGGAATAGTTGCCTTAGAACATCTTTATATTCTTTGGCTAGAAATGTTTGCTTGGGAAACAAGCGGTAAGAAAGCCTTCAAAGGTGCAATGCCCGATGAGCTTTTCAAACCCACCAAAACAATGGCAGCCAATCAAGGGTTGTACAATGGTTTTTTGGCAGCAGGTTTAATTTGGACCTTTTTCATCAACGATGCCCAATGGCAAACAAACATCGCCATGTTTTTCCTGTCTTGTGTCATCGTAGCAGGAACTTATGGCGCATATACCGCCAGTCGCAAGATCTTTTTCATACAAGCAGTACCCGCAATTCTTGCTTTAATTTGTGTTTGTTTTTGCTAAAATTTAGAAAAACTTGGTTTTTGAAATAGAAATTAGTATTTTTGTGCAATGAAATACTGGAACATCCTCCTTGAAAACTACCAAGGCTATTTTAATTTTTTGACTAATGAGATTTTGCATCCTAGTTGGCACAATTACTTTTATTGGGTATTAGGCGCTTCCATTTTGATTTGGATATTAGAAATTCGCTTTCCTTGGCGCAAAGATCAACCTGCTATTCGCAATGATTTTTGGTTGGATATTTTCTACACTTTTTGGAATTATTTTCTCTTTTCATTAGTGATTTACTATGCATTTTCTAATGTTTTCGTTGAGTTATTCAAAGATTTTTTAGCCATTTTTGGCATTAGAAATCTTGTTGCCATTCAGTTAGGAGCATTACCCGCTTGGTCACAAGTGTTGATTATTTTTCTTGTTAGAGATTTTTTGCAATACAATATTCATCGTTTATTGCATAGTGTGCCATGGATGTGGGAATTTCATAAAGTACATCACAGCACCGAAGAAATGGGTTTTGGCGGCTTGATGCGCTATCATTTTATGGAGAATATTGTTTATCGTTCGCTCGAATATATCCCTTTGGCAATGTTAGGCTTTGGAATCAGTGATTTTTTCATCGTTCACATGTTTACATTTATTACTGGCCAGTTAGGTCACGCCAATTTGTATTTACCGATGGGGAAACTTCGTTTTTTCTTAAATGGCCCACAAATGCACCTTTGGCATCACGCCAAAAACTTTCCCGAATCGCACCCAAATGGTTTTAATTATGGCATTACGTTGAGTGTTTGGGATTATCTTTTTAAAACGAACTATCAACCTTACGACGATGCACACTTGCCCGTTGGCTTACCCGATGATGCTAAGATTGAAAAAGACTTTGTAGGACAACAAGTTGGTTGGTTTCGTAGAGTATTTGGAGGAAAATAAGGTTTTAAAACCTATTCAGACCCAAAAAAGCGATTGGCAAATCTGTTTTTCCGTACATCGCCATATCAGCTAGAGCCTCGCCGATAACCGAAGCAAACTTAAATCCATGTCCACTAAATCCACAAGCAAAGATAACACGTTGATTATCAGGCAGAAAATCAATAATAAAATGCTCATCAGGTGAATTCGCATAAAGGCAAGTCTTGACCGCTAAGGTATCGCCATTGGCACTCGGAATGTATTTTTCTAAGGCAAATCGAAAATCTGCTTCATCTACCGAGCTAATATTTCGATTAACTTGGTCAGGATTAACCACTTCACCATGATGATGCGCTCCTAATTTCAAACCCAATGCGCCAGCAACACTTTCTTTTTCTATAATAGGCATTCCATAATACAAGCCTTGTTGCGCATCGCTGACAAACCAACATGGAAAATTGCCCAAACGAAACGCATCCCAATTTTCAG
>JBJXHA010000061.1:0-4162 GCA_046160275.1 Bacteroidia bacterium
GAACATTTCGACAAGCTCAATACAAGCAATTAACAGTTATAAGAAATAAATCCCTGACTATCAATTAAGTATGTTTTATATTTAGTTGCTTACTTGTAGTGAGCTGGGCTCCGATGAGTTTGCCGAAGTGTCGAACTCTTTTATTCACCTTACTAGGCAACTAAAAACTAACCCCCGCTTTAACTGCTAACCAAGAGTGTATAATTTTAGAATAGGTGTAAGTGACTCCTGAGCCGGGTGTTCCCCAACGGTCCATATTTTCTACTCTAGTAGGGCGAAGGTAAACACCTAAAACTAACCCTTTTTTCAAAGGTTGAAAGCGATAGCCAATGATGGGATAAACAAAGTATAAATTGTTTATACTCCCTCCAGAATGATTACCAATTTTAGGGGCAGGTTCTAAATTGACAGTATTAAATCCGATGTGTTGCCCTAATCCTAATTCAAGATAATTACGCTTTTTCCCAAGATTGTAACTAAAAGAATTATCAAAACCTGTAATCGAAGCAGTTAACTTACCTGTGATAAAACTCTTTGGGCGGTTCAGCAGAATGCGTTCATATCCAATAGAAGCATATTCCATCCAAGTATTTACATCTATTGGAAAATCTACACTAATGCAGTTCTTCCTTCTTGATGGTTTTTCAAGATTCTTTGGTTGCCCATGTAACAACGTGCTAATTCCGAATAGCGTAATGACGATGACGATTTGCGTGATTTTCATAAGGTTTAAAAATTAAATTGTGTATAAAATACGAATGGAGTATTTTCATTAAAATAAGAAAGATATAAACCAAACGAAAAGTAAAAGGGCTGCGTTGCCAATAGAGAAAGACAAAACCTTGCACTAAGTTCTAAAAATCTTTTTCCAATTCACTTTTTTTACCTATTTTTGTAGCAATGAAGCAAAATAGGGCAACATACTTCTTTCGTTTTTTCTCGCACCAAACTATAATGTGCGTGCTTGTATTTTTTTGCCTACTGCATTTTTCTTTTGCACAAAATTATAAAGATTATCGAGAAAGGATTGATAATCAGCTAAAAAGTTATCGAGAAAATGTGGAATGTGAGCAAAAGGTGGCGCAAAAACTGCGCAATTTGAAGGACTTGATGCAAATAACCCCCGACAGACCTGAAATCATTAAAAGTTGTAATTTCTTAAATAGCAATAAAGATGGAAGCTGCCCGCAACCAGATGTGCGCAAATTAGCAGTAGAAATCAAAAAAGCCTATTTGAATGGGGAAAAAGAAAGCGAAATTGTGGCGCAGGATAGTTCGATGAATGTGGCAAATAAGGATTCGTTAACTTCACCCGAAATTTCGGAAAAACCAACAGAATCTGCTGAAAATCAAACCACTGAAAATAGTGTATCAAATTATATTACTTACGCAAGTTTAGTAAGTTTGGTGCTGCTTTGCCTTTTTTTAATGTATAGGCTAAATCAAGTGCGCACCGCACTCGCAAATCTCCCTCGCTCAACACCTCATCAACATACATCTCAACCATTATTACCAGTTATGAATGAAGAAATTTTAGAACGTTTAAATGCCGATATTTCAAAATTAAAAGAAGAAAACAATTGGCTAAGAAGAGAATTTGGGCGAATGAATAGCCAAATTAACGGCTTATTAGAAATGTTGGAAGACACGATTCGCCGCGTAAATGGCTTAGACGCGCAGCAACCGAATATTTCGATGCCCGCGCCTTTTGTTGAGCCTGAAAAGCCTAGCAGTCAAGACACTGCGCCCACAACACCGATTTTTATTCCTGCGGCGCAAGATATGCGTTACGCGCTATATATGGACAATTCGGAGGGATTTTCGACTTCAGGTTTGATGCAATTTGCCAATTCTGAAACGATTTATGAAATTGTTTTGCAATCAGAAAGAAATGCAAGTTATCGCATTTTTAACAACCACGATGCACAACAATACGCCCTCACCGACCCTAGTTATTATCTCAGAACCGCTTGCGAATACGAAAATAGCCCTACTTTAGGCAAACGAATTGATACGATTTCGGAAGGAATGTTAGAAAATACAGGAAGCGTTTGGAAAATCATGAAAAAAGCAAAAATTCGTTTTGTATAAGTTTTTCTGTTTTTAGTACGAGCGCGGACGCTCCATGCTGAAAATCTATTTCGTTTAAGTATTCGGTAATAATTAGTTTGTGTTAATATTCTGTTCAAAGCATTGATAATAACCGAGTTGAAACCATTGTCATTTTCAATTATCCATTACTTAAAGTTTATTCCTTATTCACTTTTCTCTATTCCCTTTCTTATGCAGTTTCAAATTCAACTAAATTGGGCAAATAAAGACATTGACCTTGATTTGACGGCTTTTTTGCTGGCAGAGGACAAATGGATTCCCTCCGAAAAAGACATTGTATATTATTATAATGATGTTTCAAGCGATGGTAGCGTGCAGCGAAAGCATGACGATAGAACGGGCGGCAGTGGCGAAACGCTTGTGATTGATACCTCAAAAGTGAGTGAGAATATTAGCGAAATTTTATTGGTAGTTACTGTTTACCAAGAAGACGAAAAAAAACGTACCTTTGCGCTCGCTTCGCAAGCAGCGTTGACGATTGTTGACGATACGGGCAAGCAATGGATGAAGTGCGAAATTTGTCAAAATTTTGCGCAACAAACTGCAATTGAGGTAGCTCGCGTTTATAAAAGATTTGGAAAATGGCGATTGGAAGATATACAAGTAGGCTATCAAGCTGATTTAGCGCATTTTGTGAATAAATTTGTGTATTAAAACCAATTTTGGCACATTTTTAGACCTCATTTTAGACCATAAGGTCTAAAAAAAAGTAATTTTCGAAAATATTTTTTGAATATCTATAAATTTCATTTAGTTTTGAGCGCAAAATTAATTCCCATGAAAAGAAGTTTACAATCTTTCGCAATAGCTGCTTTCTTGCTCCTTTCAGCATCTTCAACCTTTGCTCAAATAGGGTTGAAATTCACGGCTTTTATGTTGCCTCAGTATGTTACCATGCGTAATGCCGATGACGTTGCTGCGCAAGTAAAAGATGACAACGCCTATAAATACGAGCCTTGGGGCGGTATGGCTGCAGGAGGATACATAGGATACAATGCAAATGAAACTTTCGGGTTAAGAACGGGAGTTTTGTTTTCAAGACAAGGCTATCAGTGGTCGAGCAAACGCAATGCAAATGACCGCAACAATTATTATACACGCCTAGATTACATGAAAATTCCTTTGATGATGGGACTTAGTACTCGTCATACAGGCAATAAAACCGTGTTTTCTTTCTATGCGGGGTATCAATTAGGCTTTTTGACAAACGTAAGATGTTGGGATGATGTGATGGAATATGTGCCACCGATTAGTGACAATATTTCTGCTTTCCCACGCAAATACAATACCTACAATTTTTACAATGGCAGCATCGTTGCTGAAACAGGTTTTGATGTTACCTTGATGCGTGAGTTGTCAATGAACATTCGTTTCCGTGGTGATTATAGCTTGCGTGATGCTGAAAACAAAAGCGTTGTTTATCGTTTGACTGACAATGGCGAAACGGTAAATGTAAAATATTGGGACGGTTTCCATGGTGGAGCTTTGCGCCGTGCAAGCCACAATATTACCGCAGGTTTGTTGTTAGGAGTTACCTATAATATCATTCCTGAAGAATATAAATAATAACAGTCATCAGTCAGACAGTTATCAGTAAACAATGAAAACATATTGATAACTGCTTGACTGTAAACTGATAACTGAAAAGATATGATCGCCTATATTGAAGGCAAAATCGCACATAAAGAACCTACGCACGTGGTCATTGACTGTCATGGCGTAGGTTATTTTATTAAAATTTCTTTGCATACTTATACGCAAGTGCAAAATTTGGAAAGTGTGAAATTGCACACCTACTTTCAAGTAAGGGAAGATGCGCACATTTTGTATGGTTTTTTTGATATAAAAGAAAAAAACCTGTTCGAACATCTCCTTAGTGTATCGGGAATAGGCGGGAATACCGCTTTGACGATGCTTTCTGCTACTTCAGCAGGAGAATTGTCAAGTTTGATTCGTACGCAAAATGTGTTACAACTAAAACGCATCAAAGGCATTGGACAAAAAACCGCCGAACGCATTGTATTAGAACTGAAAGATAAATTGCCGATGG